>LCPX01000001.1 GCA_001003855.1 Candidatus Moranbacteria bacterium GW2011_GWE1_49_15
CGGAAAGGGTCTCGCCGTCCTCCTCGACGTCATCAGTTATACCAAGTTCCGCAAGCGAAACCACCTCGAAATCCTTTTCGTGGATATCGAAAGCTTTTTTGAATTGCCTGAATTTATCTTTATTGGTCGTACCTATCAAGATCTTCATCATTTTCTTTCAGAAATTTATCAAGATTGTCCTTAGCCCTTACATGGAAAATGGAATTTCCATCCCTATCATCATGCTCTTTCGTCAATCTGATATCCTGGGAAAGATAAAAGTTGACCACCCTGGAAGTTCCTTCTTTCCAATAACTCCAAGGAACACTCCCACCCTCTGAAAGCTCAGCTTCTTTTTTGAGCTTACGGTTGTTTTCCAAAAACTCGCCGTAACCTGACGCCAGGCCGGAAAGGTCGGCTGCTCTTACGATCTTTTCCTCGACCGAATCGAATTGTGCCCGGGTATGGGTCGCAAGTATGATTCCGGAAACTTTCTTTCCCAGTTCCCTATCCTCTTTCCCTATCTCTTCCATGGCTAGAAAAGACGAATATTTCTCCTTGGTTGCAAACCCCTTTTCCTCATGGTCTTCATGATACCCGGCATCATGGAAAAGGCAAGCCAATATTACCGCTTTATCGTCAAAAACGATTCCTTCCTTTACGCATGCCTCCATTATTTTTTTAGCATCTCCCAGAACTTTCAAAGCATGTTCAAAATTGTGATACGGGATATCCCCATAAAAAACCTTCGCTATTTCAAAATACTTTTCAAGATTTTCCACGATTTTTATTTGAAACTGATTACCTGCAAACCGTATTTTTCAACGTCTTCTTTTTTCCAAAAATCGAATTTCTTGGTTTTACCGACGTATGTTATTTCTTTTTCCAAAACCCTTCCGGAATATTCTTTGGTTTCCGGATCCCATTCGCGAAGGACCAAAACATCGCCCTCCTTGCATTTGAAATCAGCCAAGCGCATATCATAGGTCTTTTTTCCATCCAGGATGAGCTGGAAATATTCCGGCCAGGTTTTCTTTTCTATGCGCATATTATTTCAAGTACGCAAGGAAGGGATTTTTTCCTTCGAACGTGATGATTGGGAAATTATTATTGATTTCCTTTTCGGGAATACCGTATTTCATTTCATAAACCATTCCGGTCGAACGAAACAATGCCTTAGGATAATCGAATCCTAGTTTCTTGCTTGCGTCTTTAACCACTTCTTCAGAATCCCCCTCGATCTCTACAAACGGTTCCAGAAACGGCCACTCATCTATGCAAACTTCAACCCTGTCCAACATCCAAATTTCGCGCTTAGTTTCTTGATAGGATTTTTTCTCACAGCCCGTAGTCATTAATAAGACCTCCGCATTTTCAAAATTATCCACTTTTAAACAAATCTCTTTTTGTTCTTCGATTTTTCCGTTATTCACGACTTTCAGGCTCATGGTTATTTTATCCCCTTCGTCGCGTACCCGAAGCCATCCCCCTTCGATTTCGTGTCCTTTGGGCAAATTGAAAACCACCCGCTTCTGCAAAAATTCAGGTTTCACGAGTTCAGCCCCTGCTGATTTGAGCTTCTTCCTGATTTCATCTTTATTTATATCCGGAAACGTCGCTTCGTACTCGATTTGCATAAAATTTATTCTATTAAGGATAAATTCCCATCTAAAATTATCGGTTGCATGGCGACTATCTCATCCTTATAGGAAACCTCGGGAATTCCATTGAGAAGGAATATTTTCTTATCCGAAACGTGCGCGAACCCGATTTCCAAGAATACGTTTCCGCCGATATAGTTTCCAGTGCCATTCTTGTCATAATTCAAGACCAGAATCGCGTCGGAATTTTTTATCTTTTCAAAATATCTTCTGATCAGATCGTCTTTGATTTTCTCTTGGGTCGATTCGCTTCCGGAAAAGACCTTTTCCAAATGACGTTCCATATTTTCAGGCACGACTATTTCATGTCCGAGATTTTCCAGTTCCTTCTGCGCCCCAGTTATCTTTTCCGCGAACGCCATGCTGGCACAAATAACAATTTTCATAATTCTAAATTATTTTTAATTTCTCAAACCAATATCTCCAAACCGGCTCCAATTCCATTTTTCCAATCTCGCCAACGGAAACCCATTTCATATTTTTCGATTCTGAATTAGAAACAGCTTCTCCTTCCCATTCAATCGCCTCAAAAAGAGACCAGTCGTGTCCCATGATTCCCCTGCTACATTCGTTCCAATCCACAAATTCCGCCACGATCAATTTATATTTTTTAATTGAAATATTGGTTTCCTCCTTTACCTCTCTAATCATCGCATTCTCGAAAGACTCTCCTTCATCAACATGCCCCGCCGGGCATGCCCAACCAAAAGGAAATTTCTTCCTCTCCAGCATCAGGATTTCCCCTTTTTCATTCCTAATGATTGCGCCCGAGCTTTTATGCATAAATTAAAAATCTCTTTTTTTAATCGGATCCAAATATTCAAAATAAATTGTTTTGCTATCCAAAACTTTAATGACTCTATATTTCCCTCTCGTCCATATTTCACCGCTCTCCAAAAAGTGCGTGGCTTCCAAAATTATAATACTGGCTCTTGGTCGCGACAAAACTTCTCCGCCCTTGGTTTCAATAAGAGGTATTTCCCCGCGAAGCCAATAATTTCGCTGATCTTTTTTTAGGAAATCATAAATCTTCCCTTCTTCAAGGTTTTCCGGGATACACTCCTCTTTTCTTCTTCTCCCTGCCTTATGCTCCGAAATATCCCTAAGCGCCAGGTCCGGATTAAACTCCACCGCGATTCCCATATTTTTATAACCTTATCACTTATTACTTAAATCGTCGCGCCATATTACCATATTTCGAAATATGGTAATATTAGCTAATCACATTGTTATTTTGTTTTATAATAATAGTTCTCCTTGAATTCCTTCATATATTTCTTCAGAATTTTCTTCTCGTCCTCGAAAAAAACTTTCCTTTCGTATTCGTCCTCCAGCTTCTCGATGTTTTCCCGGATCATTTCAGCGTAATCCTCGCGGGCGACTTCGGCCGCACCCTTGTAGAAAGCCGGGATAAAATGCGCGATCGCGTCAGCCGTAGAAACTATTTTTTCTTCCAAAGTTTCGGGAATAAATTTCTTGCAACGATGCTTGAGGATTATGTCCCTGACTTTTTCGGCGACAGTTTGATTGAACCAATTGACGATCAAATATTCATACGCCAAATGGGAACTCACTTCGTCATGAGGTTCTCTGTCATAAGCCAGGGAAAAATCATGGAAAAGAGCGCCCAGATGCACGACTTCCCTGTCCGCTCCATATTTTTTTGCAAGTTCCAAAGAGAGGTCGATAACTTCCTTGGTATGGTTTTCCCAAAAATTTTTCAGGAGTTTTTTTCTTTTTTGATCAGTACCTTGCGGGGACTCCACAAAAATATTCCTGACATACTTCTCGATCTCCAAAATATCTCCCTGCATAACCGTATGGGATTTAAAAAATCTTACAAGCTATTCCTTAGATTTCATCGGCGGAAAGATGACACATTCCCTAATAGACTTATCCATCAAGAATGAAAAGAGGCGTTCGGAAAGTCCGAATCCGAAAGCCGGTGGCATTCCATATTCCAAAGCCTCCACGAAATCCTCGTCGATCATCTGCGCCTCGCTGTCCCCGGCCTCCCTGAGCGCCATCTGATGCTTGAAACGCTGCGCTTGGTCGATCGGGTCGTTGAGTTCAGCGAAAGCGTTGCAAAGCTCCGCGGTACCGGCCACGACTTGGAAACGGAGAACCTTGTTCGGATTTTGCGGGTCCTTTTTGGCCAACGGCGAAACTTCGATCGGATGCCCGACCAAAAAACAAGGCTGGATGAGTTTCTGTCTGACGGTCTTCTTATAAATCGTATCGATCATTTTCCCTTTGCCGTATGTTTTGTCGTATTTGATTCCGAGCTCGTCCGCCTTCGCATACAACATTTCGACGGACACGTCGACTGACAAATCAATGCCGGTCTCTTTTTGGAAAGCCTCGAAATAATCGACGCGGGGGAACTCCTTTTCCCAATCGATAACATCGCCTTCATATTCATGCGTATATCCTCCCAGAACATTGGATGCTATTTCGCGATACATCTTCTCCGCCATCCCCATCCCTTTTTCCAAATCGGCATAAGCCCAATAAAACTCCATATGGTCGAATTCCTGCAGATGCTGGCGGTCGATTCCCTCATTGCGGAAAACGCGTCCGATTTCGAAAACCTTTTCATATCCCCCGACCAAAAGCCTTTTGAGCGGAAGCTCCAGCGAGATGCGCATATAAAAATCCTGATCCAGCGCGTTGTGGTGCGTCACGAAAGGCTCGGCGTCGGCTCCGCCGGGAGTGTGTTCCAAAACCGGTGTCTGCACTTCCAAAAATCCTTCCTTAACCAAGAAACCCCTGACGGTCTGCCAGAAGATGTTTTTCTTTCTGAAAAGCTCGCGCGTCTCAGGATTCGTCATCAGATCCAAATATCTTTTACGAAGAAGCTCCTCCTCATCCTTGATACCGAAATGTTCGGTCGGCACCGGACGGATGTTTTTGGAGAGGACTTTCCAATCCGTCACCTTGATGGATTTTTCTTCGGTTTTGGTGAGGAACAGCTCGCCGCTCACCTGCACGAAATCCCCGAGTTCGATGGCCTTGATGAAAAGTTTGAACAGCTCCTCCTTCATATTTCCCTTGTTGAGGAAAAGCTGGATCTTTCCAGTTTCGTCCTCGATGCTGGCAAAAGCCGATCCACCCATCGGGCGCATGGATCTCACCCTTCCGACCAGGGTAATTTCCTTTCCGGAAAGTTCGTCGAATTTTTCCAAAGCCTCGGCGTTCGCATGGCTCCTTTCGTTTTTTTCAGGATACGGTTCCATGCCGAATTCCCGGACCTTTTCCAGTTTTTCCAATTTCACTTGCCTGATATCCTCCCTGATCATGACTATGTCAGAATTTTTAATTTTGAATTTTGAATTTTTAATGAATTTTTCAATGTTCTATTTTTTCAAACATTAATGCATTCAAATTTTATTCAAAATTCGAAATTTGAAATTCGAAATTTTAGATGTTAAATATACCCAAATAATAGCCTGAAAGGGGCTTTTTGGCAAACAAAAACCCCGCCGAGCGGGGTTAATCTGCTGTTTCGAAATATATTACTTAATATCCACGATCTTATACTTGGCGACTCCGCTCGGGATGGAAACCTCCACCTCCTCGCCTTTCTTTTTGCCCATGAAAGCCTTGCCCAAAGGGGACTCGTTGGAAATCTTGAAGTTGGCCGGATCAGCTTCGTTGGATCCCACGATATGGAAATCCATCTTGCGTCCGCTGAATTCCACGCTGACGACGCTGCCGAGCTGGACGTGGCCGTTAGGCTTGGCTTTTTCAACGACTTTCGATTCCTTCAAGGTCATCTCGAGTTCGGCTACCCTGGATTCGTTTTCGTTCTGTTGCCTCTTGGCCTCGGCATATTCCGCGTTCTCACTCAAATCACCCTGTTCTTTGGCTTCCTTGATAGCTTGCGCTATTTCCTGTCTCAAGGCACCCCTTCTTTCATCCAGTTCATCCTGAAGCTTTTTCAATCCTTCTTTTGTCATTAATCTCACCATTTTTTTCTTTTTAATCGATTTAAAAAGGCTGCCGTCAAAAAAGACAGAGCCGTCAAAAATATTCAACTGACAGGACCCATCATACCAGAAAACTACACGATGTCAAGGGTTAGAAAATTCCTTTTATCTTATCCAGAATCTCAAATCTTATTATGTCCTTAAATGTCACGACTACCATCAAGAATATTAATAGCATAAAACCGATCATATGGAAAGCATGTTCGATTTTTTCGCTCACCGGAGAGCCTTTTATCTTTTCGATCAGGATAAACAAGACCCTTCCTCCGTCCAGCGCCGGGAATGGAAGCGCGTTGATTATCCCCAAATTTATGCTCAAAATGGCCGCAAATCTCAAAATCTGCACGATTCCGAGCGGTATCACCTGTCCCGTATAGACCGCTATGCCGATTATTCCGGTAACGTCCACTCCGGCCGTCTGGCCGACAAAAAGCTCCTTAATGGTGATTCCCATCAAAATGAATACGTTCTTCATTTCCACCAAGCCGTAATACAGCGCTTGGAAAAAAGAATATCTCACGATTTCGACCTGCGCCAATCCTATTCCCAGTGCCCCCTGGTTTTCAACCGACTCAGATCTCGGAACGCCCTTAAGCTCCACAGTCTCCTCCTCCCTTTGCACACCCAAGGCGATCTCCTCTCCCTTGTGGAGACCGATGAAGTCCTGAACATCCTTGACCGTTTTAAATTCCACTTTTTCCCCGTCCATGCCGAAAACCAATTCGTCGCCGAGCCTGAGCCCCATTGATTGGGCCGGAGAACCTTCCGCCACCATATTCACCAATATTTTCGATCCCGGAGCGTCCGTTTCCGAAACCTCCTGATAAGTGCCGATCATGAAACCTATCGAAAACAGTACCCATGCCAAGACGAAGTTCATGATGACTCCCGCCAGCAAAACTTTTATCCTGGCCCAGGCGGATTTGTTCGCGAAACTGTCGGGCTCATTCTGTCCCGATCCGTCCTCGCCTTTGATTTTCACAAAACCTCCGATCGGAAACCAGTTGAGCGAATAGATGGTGTTTTTGGTTTTCACATCCCTGCTTCCACGGACGAACTTCCATTTACCCTTTTCATTACGATACACGCCGAAAACCCTCGGGGGAAATCCGAACCCGAATTCGTGCGAGGTTATCCCGTTTCTCTTGGCAACCAAAAAATGTCCCAGCTCGTGCACGAGAACCAGCAATCCCAATATCAGGATGAAAATTATGATAGCCATTAAGATTAGTTTTTAGTTTTTAGACTGACGGGACTTGATTGCGCACAAGCTTTTTGCCACCTGACGCCTATCACCCAGGACCTATTTTATACCGTCATTATATCGATTTCTTTCTTCTCCCTTATCTCTTCGATCTTCTTGTTGTATTCATCGATTACGGCTTGCAGCTTTTCCTTCGCCCTGAACTTGTCGTCCTCCGAAATATCGCCCTTCTTTTCCAAGTCCTGGATTTCCTTCCAGGCATCCTCCCTGATATTACGCACGGCTATTCTGCCCTCTTCGGCTTTGCCATTCAGTACTTTCACTAAGTCCCTTCTTCTTTCCTCGGTCAGGGAAGGTATCGAGAGTCTGATCAAAATTCCGTCGTTCACGGGGTTTATTCCCAGATCCGATTCCCTGATGGCCCCTTCGATGGCACTGATTGCTCCCCTGTCCCATGGCTGAATCGTGATCTGCCTCGGCTCGGGAGTGTTGATTGCCGCGATCTGCTTAAGCGGGGTCCTGCTTCCGTAATAATCGACCATCACATCTTCCACCAAAGACGGATTGGCTCTTCCGGTTCTCAGTTTTCCCAATTCGAATTTGAAATGTTCCATGGCCTTCTCCAAATCCGCCCTCTTTCCACTGATCAATGACTCGTACATATGTTTTTCCAAATTATATTTTTAACCCGTGACCGCTTATTAGAAACTTCTGAAACCTGCATATATTATAGCCGGATTGCTCCTGTTGTAAACCACCGAACTGACGTCCTTGCCCGTGTCCAATTGGAAAGTGGACCACTGGTTGCCGCTGTCGATAGATTTGTAAACGGCCTTGCCTGAAACATAGATCATCTCGCTCGAATTGGAAGGGTTTATGGCCATGGCCCTTATCGGAAACATTTTGGAACTTTCCAAGATGTTCAGATTGCTCCAAGTCTTACCACCGTCGGTACTCTTGGAGATTCCTTTTGCCAGACCGATGTACACCGTGCCTGGCGCGCCAGGGTCGGCAACTACGGAAAAAACGCTCTGACTGTTACTGGAAGAAGAGATGTTCGAGGTTATCCTCTCGATCGTTTCCCCGCCGTTGGTGGTTTTCAAGAGATCCCTTTGGAAAACTCCGAAATATACGACGCTGGTATCCGCGCTGTCGAAAGCTATCGAGGTCACTGGCGCGCCCGCCATATAGAGATTATGCCAACTGGTTCCCGCGTCCGTAGTCTTGAAGATCATCCCCTGGCTGGTTCCGGCATAGATGACGTTCGCGTTGTTCTTGTCCATTGCCATGGCGGAAATCACGCTGTCCTTGGAAGGCTCGGTATAAATCTCCTTCCACTCGTCTTCGCCGATCTTCTTGAATATTTTCGCCCTACCCCCGAAAACTCCCGAGGCGTATAACATGTCCCTGGTCCCGTGATCGGGAATCAGACCGTAAACCTTCTCCGGGAATTTTATCTGGCTCCAGGTTTCAGCCCCGTCGCGCGAAACGAAAATCCCGTTCTTTTCCGTTCCCAAATAAACCGTCTCGCTGTCGAAGGGATCCATTGCGACCGTCAGCACGTTGAGGGACGATATGTCCTTCTGATCGCTCACTTTTATTTTCGGCTCCCATTCCAAGCCTCCGTCGACGGTCTTGAGCACGGTCGCCTTGGCCACCAATTGCGCCCTGGTCGGCTGGCTGACGGAAGTCTGGAGACTGCATCCCGAAAGGACGGGGACCGCCGCAAGAAAAGCGAGTGTGATCAATGTTTTCTTCATAATTGGCTCTTTTATGATTCTTAAGCTTCATTTCATTGAATATTATAGCATGGATTACAAAAACTCCCCAGATGGGGAGCTTGTTGTGTGCGTCGTGAGGGATTCCCTATTGGTCTGGGATTTTTATTTTGTGGGATTTACGCATCACTCGCTCGCCGTCGCTCACTCGTTCTTTGTCCTGGGCAGCGCTGAATGCTCGCGCGCTCGCATCCATCGACGCACGCTAGGATGGCTTTCTGCTGAAAGTCATCCTGCTTAGCTCCTGCCAGTTCGAATCCCTTTCCATTGACATGAGGGATTCCTCCTCACCCGTCGCTCGGCGTGCCTTCAGCACAAGCCTCGCTCCTCCTTCGGAGCCGGGGTTTTCAAAAACGCAAAGCAGTTTGCATTTTTGAAATACCCTTCGAATCCCTCTTCGAAATGCTAATATTAAAAAAGACCCCTTTCATGGGGTCTTTTTTAATATGTGCGTCGTGAGGGATTCGAACCCCCGACCATCGGCTTAAAAGGCCGTTGCTCTACCAACTGAGCTAACGACGCATATCTTAAAATAGGACATGCGAACAACAAATCGAATTATACCGGAAATAAAATATCCGTCAACCCGGACGCCACGTCCTATTTCCCGCGCCTGCTTATAAGGATAAGGAAGAGGAGGGGCGAAACCATCCATAAAATAATGGCTAACGGGGAGGTGAAGTAATCCAGGGATCCTATGGAGATATATTTCAATATCTGTTTTTCCGGCAGAAAAGTGAACACGATACTGGCCAAAAGTCCCGCCTCCAGAAAACTCAAGACGACGACCTGCCAAATCGACAGTCCGGACCCGGAAAGATGGATTTCAAAAAGACTGCTGTCGATTATGGTAAGGAAAACGACTAGTGTCAGGAAAACCACCAAAGGCATGTATTTGCCGAAATCAGCCACTTCCCCCATGGCCGCTTGCATTATCGCGAAAGATATGTAGATATTTATCAAGGCGTTATGCAGCCTGAATCTTCCGATAACCACCCAGAAAGCCAGACTGATGACCAGAAGCAGCGCCGCTATGGCGGAAAGCTCCGCCGCCAATCCGGAAGAAGTGAATTTTGCCAACATGTTCCCCATATTTTTGCATTTTATATCTACGAATAGATTATACAACGGGTCGGGAAACCATGGAAGCCCGTACTGGACAAAATCGGCTTTTCAGGTTATTCTTATGGAAGAAAAAGTATGGAAAATAAAGCTAAAAACAATAGGGTCTTTTCATGATGCGGATTTGAATACGCATTTTTGTTTGCCCCGAACAAGGAATTTATGATAGACATCAACAATAAGAAATTCAAACTCGCCTTTTTTTGGACCCTGGTCGCCATGTTCTTCATGACGTCCTCCTTACTGATCCTCTACGCCTTCGGGTACACCTTCAATCCGGAAAGGGGCATCTTCGTCCACGCCGGATCCATCACCGTGAAATCCAATCCTCTCTCCATAGAGGTGATACTGAACGACGCGAACGTTTCAAAGAAACTCAACAGGATCAACAGCTCGATAAATATCGGCCGGGTCAAACCTGGCGAATATATCCTGAAAGTGGAAGCTCCCGATTTCAATACCTGGTCGAAGAAGATTTCGGTACATAGCGGGCTTTCCACTGAATTTTGGAACGTGCTCCTGACAAGGAAAGAATATGCGCGGGAAAACCATGGAACGGAAGGCATAGACGATTTCTTCATCTCTCCAAGAAAAAACCTGGTAGCAGGAGTTAAGACCGAAAACGGCCGGCTCTCAATCACCATCACCAATACGGATACGAACACCAGTGAAACGGCTTTCACTTCGGCGGACCACAGTTTCACGCAGGATCCGGAGGAAAACATCGAGTGGGCCCCTCAATCCCAAAAAATCATCGTCCCCCTGATGTCCGGAGAAGAAAAGCTCTACCTTATAGCCGACCTGGACTCGAAGGAAAACATCATGCTCGACGAGCTGGCGGGAACTTCCGATATCTCGAGCGTGAGATGGGACAGCGAAAACAAGAACGTCGTATATTTCATCACCGAAGGCAACCTCTACAGATTGGACATCAAGGAACCCCAGGACAAAAAGATTATCGCCTCAAACATCGCAGGCTATGACATCTCGGGACAATACATTTATTATTTCCAACTTCCCGGCGGACTGATCTTCCGCACGAACCTGGAGGCCACCTCGGAGCCCCTGCAGATCACGACGTCCGCTCCTTCGAAAATGGAGGACCCTTCCTACAAGATAATCGTATATGACGAAAAAAGGATTGCCCTGCGGAACGGAAGCGGCCGGCTTTTCATATTCAACAAAGGGGAGAAGGATTCGTATTTCAAGGAGCTCCTCGCCGACGCCAAAGGCTCGCAATTTTCAAACGACGGCAAAAAACTCCTGTTCTGGAACAACCGGGAGATATACGCCTATTTCACAAAGGATTGGCAGACCCAACCATACAGGAGTGAAAATGAAACCATTTCCATCACCCGCTTTTCACAACCGTTGAAAAACGTCCAATGGAGCAATGATTATGAACATGTCATTTTCTCAGTGAACGGACAACTGAAAATCACGGAGTTGGACCACCGCGACAACACCAACACTTTCGATATAGCTAACTTCTCCGGTTCGGATCAGAAGGTCGTAAGCAATTTCTCGCAAGGAAGGATATATTTCACGGATAACGTCGCCGAAGGGCCGCGCGTCCTCCAATCGATCCAATTTCCAGAAAAGGCAAGCCTTCTTGGATTCTAAAAGACCTCTGGCCGGACCGACAAAAAACCGCACTCGGTGCGGTTTTTTTAATCTATCAGCTTATTTCAAAACCTTCGAAGCCGGAAATTGCGTCTGAGAACTCGAAATCCACCCTTTCCACCGAAGCCCTATCCGGACCTTCTCGGCACCATTTTAAAAATTCATCAAGATCTTTCCTTTCTCCCTCGGCTTGAATTTCCACGGTGCCGTCGGTGAGATTTTTCGCATAACCGAAAAGAGACAGCTCCTCGGCCTTTTTCTTCGCCGAAGCGCGGAAAAGCACCCCTTGGACTTTCCCGAAAATTTTGATTTCCAAATGTCTTTTCATAAAACATACTATCTGCGATCCGAAAGGAATATTTCATTCACCCCTCTTCCTCCTTCTTTTCCCGGCCTCCTCCACCTCGTCCTCATCCAATCCGAAATGGTGCGCGATTTCGTGCCAGACCGTTTCCTTCACGATTTCCCTGATGTCTTCAAGGCTTTCCGCTTCTTCCTCAATCGGCTTTTGAAATATGGTTATCTTGTCCGGCAAAACGTTCGTATAGTGGTCTCCGCGCTCGGCTTGCGGCACACCCTCATAAAGCCCGAACAGTGTCCAACCGCTGCGGAGTTCAAGTTCACGCCTCTGCGCGGACGTAGGTTCGTCCTCGATGACTATTACCAGGTTGTCCAGTTTCGCCAAAAATTTTTCCGGTATCCCGCCGATTCCCTCATCCACTACCTGCTCGAAGCGTTCGCGGCTTATCCTATACATGCCTGTCGCCTTTGAGGCCTTTGCGGTAAGCGGCCACCTCTTTGGAAAAAGCTGCCGCCTGCAAAACTATGACCAATGCTATCATGACCAAGTATGACCAATGGATCCAACTGTCAGGGCGGCCTGTTCGCAAAAACGCATGGTTGATCGTATGGAAGCCGACCAAATAGAAAAGCACGTAGGCGAAGCTGTGCAGCCATTTCCAGGATTTCACTCCGATGAATTTGATGACTCCGCCGAACGAAGTCGCCGTCAGGACCAAGGCCCAGAAAAGGGCGACCAATCCTATATAATCCGCCAACCTCAATGTCCCCAAGCCCTGCCTGTCATATATGACCAACCCGGCATGCACCAGGGAAAGCAAGAAAAACCATATTCCCAACTCCCCCCTCCAACTCCACGGCATTTCCCAGGGAAGATGGTCGACGATTGGTCGCCACAGCTTCATGATCGGCCCGATGATCAGAACCAAAAACAAAAGCGTGAAAGAAGCGGCCGCCACGGAACGGTTGAGCCCTGCTCCGGAAAAACCGAAAATGCAGATCAGTGCGGCCGAAAGGATTGCTACGACAAGATGGTTGCGGAACCGGTTGGAAAAATCCATATTTTTGAAAAATAAATATCGCCCGAAGGCGCTTGCTTGATAATTATGTTTCAATTATACCACATCGCCGCACCATCCCCGCAAACGAAAAAAGGCGATGAAATCCCGGACGCAACAAAAAAACCGGGTGTCGTCGACTTGCTTACTTTCGACCGGTTTCAATGGATCACGACCGGAGTACCTATTGGAGCCCATTCATAAACCCTCTTCGCCGCTCCGACGCCAAGCCTCACGCATCCGTGGGAAACCGGGGTTCCCAGATGGCTGGCCCCCTCCTTGTATCCGTTGGGCCATTCCGGAAGCTCGTGGATACCGTGCGACCCTGAAGGCGTGAATGCCATCCAATAAGGCATGTACAGCCCGTATTCCTCCGACCAGGCCCTCCTGGCCTTGTTATAAACCTTAAACGTCCCTTTCGGCGTCGCCATAGATCTCTTGCCGGAGGAAATAAGATATGACCCCGCCGACTTCCCGTCCTGATAGAGGGTCATGGTCTGCCTGGAGAGACTGATGTCGATATATTTCCCTTTCTTATATTTGGCCGTTGATTTCTCCCCGAGGAGCATTATCCGCACTTCGCTTCCGTCATCCGGCACCAAAGTGATGTCGTTGCCGGCGGCGGATTCGAAAGCCATTGCGGATGCGGAAAAACAGAATAAAATAGCCAGCGACAAAACAACCGCCGTTGAAACCATTTTTGATTTTTTCATTGGAAAAAGCATAACCTTTGCGATAAATAGCATCGAACATCTTCATATGAAGTATTACAAACACAAGGGCGGTCTATTGCTCTTGGAGGGTGGTTTGCGGCAGAAAGGCACCTACAGAAAACGACTTGATTGCGAATTGCCGTATCCGCTTTAAAATACCTAATATAAGCCACTTTTTTATAATAATTTAGAAGTTATCCACACCTCATTCTTGACAAATGTGGTTTCTATATTATAATTCGGTCGCAATTAAATGAAAACATATGCGACAGCATAGATGCACAAAACCCAATAACCCCGCGATGTACTGGGAGCAATCCGCAGGTATTTTCGCTGTGGATCACGGATCCTCCCTCACGCGTCTGCCCAAGGTGGTTTTTGCATCAAGAAAAAGTTTGCCGGATATTTTTCATAAAATCTTCTAAACTGTTTCCCGAAGCGAAAAGCAAAGAACATCTCGGCCAGGCGGCCGAGTTTTTTGTGCGCCTGCAATGCTCTTTAACAATCAAACAGAAGGAAGGAGGAGAGACGGTTCCGGTCCGCGGCGGCGATAGGATGTCCGATTATGTTTTTCCAAAATGACCCGGGAGGAAAAAATGGCGAGGAAAATATTGGCGCTCTACATCACTATCAGTTTCCTTTTCAACTTCTCGCACTCTTTCGTATTCGCGATCTATACGGTCTTTCTCAAGGAAAGAGGCATGGACCTGATGCAAATCAACCTGATCAACGCTTTCTTCATGTTCGCCATCTTCATCTTCGAGATACCCACGGGATCTTTCGCGGACAGATACGGCAGGAAGGCTTCCATAGTTCTCGGAAGCGTTTTCTATGGCGGGGGGATGCTGGCCTATTATTTCTCAGACAGCTTCTGGGGTTTCGTCATCGCGGAACTGACGCTGGCTTTCGGCGCGACGATGTATTCGGGAGCAACCGAGGCCTGGGCCGTCGATTCGCTCAAATTTTACAGCTACGACGGATGCCTGCTGGAAATATTCAAACGGGAATCCCAGTTCAAGCAGCTCGGGATAGTCATCGGGGCGCTGATCGGATCATATGTCGCAAATTACGATTTGGCTCTTCCCTGGCTCATGGCTTTCGCGGCCAATATCGCCTTCGCGCTTTTCTGCCAAGCTACGATACGCGAAGACTATTTCAAACACAACCGGAGCTTGGCGAAAAACGCTTCTATGGCACTTATCGCCAAAGACAGCTTCCATTTCGGGGTGAAGGAAAAAAGGGTGTTCTTCGCGATACTCTTCACTTCCGCCATCTTCATGTGCTTCCAACCGCTGAATATGTATTGGAACATAGTACTTACTGAAAGTTACGGGCTCAGCGTCGGATCACTGGGCTGGATGTTCATGGGAGTTTCCGCTTTCATCGTGATCGGAAGCCAATTCTCCACGGCCTTCGCCAAAAAATTCAAAAATGAAAGCGAAGCGCTCGTGCTCTCGCAAGTCGTGACGACCGCGGGGATCCTGGTCGCCGCCCTAATGGCCGAGCTTCCCATTTTCGTCGCGGGATTCCTTTTCCATGAGCTGGGACGCGGACTCTTCGGCCCTCTCAAACAAAGCTACATCAACCACCGCATCCCCAGTGAGAAAAGGGCGACCATCCTCTCTTTCGATTCCATGATCAACAAGGGAGCGGCGCTTGTCGGATTGGTGGTTTCCGGATATGTCGCCAAAATTTTTTCCATCTCCGTTTCATGGATTGGAGCGGGATTGGCACTGGCGGCATTTATCCCTCTTTTCCTTTCCTTCAAACCGAAGGAATGACCTGGTTAAAACAAAACGCGCATCGAACCTGATGCGCGCTTTTTTTATCTTTTCGCCCATTGAGGAGTCGCTTCGCTCCCAAAACCCCTCGGTTTTGATATTTCCGCCACGGGGAAAATCCTTTTTCCCAACGCCCTTTTCCCACAATGCCGAAAAACAAAAAAATACTCCTTACGGAGTATTTCTTTTTTATCGTTTCGCCCAATAAGGGGTCGCTTCGCTCCTTGAAACCTTGCGGTTTCAATGCTTCCACCCCGGGAAAACTTTCGTTTTCCCGACCCCTTTCTAATCCACAATAGCCAAAAAGAAAAAACGCCGAAGCGTTTTTATCTTTTTGCCCACTGTGGAGCGCGTCTTGCTTTTTTGAGTCCCGGTTTTTTCCTTTCAACCTTCCTTGCGTCTCGGGTGAGAAATCCTCCGTCGCGGAGGGATTTCTTGAGAGCCTCGTCGAATTCAACCAATGCCCTGGCGATTCCAAGTTGCACCGCTTCGACCTGTCCGGTCATTCCTCCTCCTTTGACGAGAGCCGTCATGGTGAATTTTCCGTGCATTCCGATCTCCTTAAGAGGAGCCATCATCACGTTCTGCTGGGCCAAAGTCGGGAAATAATCCTTCATCTCCTTGCCGTTGATGATGAGTTCGGCATCGGTCGCTTTGTCGTTGGAGTATAACCTGACCTGGGCTACCGAAGTCTTCCTCCTGCCAACTCCGTGGAAGTATTTGCCTTCCATCTTCAAGGCCTTCTTCTCGACTTTAACCTCCGGCTTCGCTTCCGCCTTGGTTTCTGTCTTGTTCACGATTGTCGCCGCTTTCTTAGCCGGGGCTTTCTTGGCCGGGGCCTTCTTGGCGGCGGCTTTCTTCGGCGCGGCCTTCTTTGTTGCTGCTTTTTTTGCTACTGCCATATGTTATCTTATAATTCGAAATTAGTGCGTTACGTCGATTTTGTACTGGTGCTCGCTCCCGGTGACAACATGGAGTCTCTTCATCATGCGGTCTCTGAGCTTGTTTTTCGGAAGCATTCCATTCACTGCGTTCTTGAAAACCTTAGCCGGGTCCTTGGCCAAAAGATCCTTGAGCGCTATCGAGGTGATTCCGCCAGGATATCCGCTGAATCTGTGGTAAATCTTACCTTCGAGTTTGTTCCCGGTAATAGCGACCTTTTCGGCGTTGATGATGACCACGCTGTCCCCCGCATCTATGTGGGGCGTGAAGTCGACTTTCTTTTTACCGCTCAAAACAAGCGCTACGTCGGTAGCGATCCTTCCGAGAACTTTCCCTTTGGCGTCAAACAGATGAGTTTTCCTTTCCATAATTTATAATCATAAACACGAAACATGTGACATGGAACAAAACTTACTTTCTCACGATTTCCGATAGAATTCCAATGTTCTATGTTCTATGTTGTATGCTCTATGATTTATACGAATTCGATAACGGCCATCTTGGCGCTATCTCCTTTTCGTCTTTCCAACTTAATGATCCTCACGAAACCGCTGGCCCTTCCTTCGAAACGCGCGAGGAATTCTCCGGAAAGCTTCTTCACCGCCACGAGCGGCATATGCTTTCGAAGATCCCTGACGATCGAGACTTTCTTGGTTTCGTCTTTTCTCATTTTGAGGGCTTTCCCGACCATCCTGTCGACGATACCTTTGATCTCTTTGGCTCTCGCCTCGGTTGTCGTGATTTTCTCTTTCACTATCAAACTTCCGACCAGCGTCTTGAGGAATGCCGTCCTTTGGCCCTTGAGCCTGCTGAATTTTCTCCCTTTTACTCTATGTTTCATACTTTTCTTATTTGAACTTGCTGATTATTTCTGCTTAAGGGTCAATCCGAATTCTCCGACGGCTTTCTTGATTTCCTTAAGACCTTTGTCTCCCATTCCCTCCAAGGCCAGGATTCCCGCCTCATCGTGCTTGACTATGTCCTTGACCTTCTTGATTCCGCTGGCTTCCAAGACATTAAGAGTTCTGGTCGAAAGGGACTTGAGTTCCTCAATCTTTATCTTCAAAGGATCGACGGCCTCTTCCGCTTTCTCGACGACCTCCTCGACTTCCGCGATCTTAACCTCCTCTTGGATCTCCTCCTTTTCAACTTCGATGCCTATCAAAGCGGAGAACTGCTCGACGAGGATGGCGACAGCCTTAGAAAAAGCATCCTGTGGGGTTATGCTTCCGTCGGTAACTATTTCAAGGGTGATCTTGTTGTAGTCGGTCCTTTTTCCTACGCGTGCGTTTTCAACTTCATAATTAACCCTTTTTATGGGGGTATACACGGCATCTATGGCGATCACGCCGATTTCCTTATCGGGCCTCTCCTGCTGTTCGATAGTCACGTATCCGAGACCTTTGGAAACTTCGAGCTCCATCTCAAGCTCGGTTTTCTTGTCGGTAATGGTCGCGATCAACTGGTCCTTGCTCACGATTTCCACGCTGGAAGGACATTTGATTTCGTTTGCCGTAACAGGTCCCTCTCCTTTGAATTTCAACGTCACCTTCACCGGCTCGTCGGAGTGCATTTGGAATCTGATTTTTTTGAGGTTCAGGATTATCTGAACGACATCTTCTTTGACTCCGTCAATCGTGGAAAACTCATGGGAAACTCCCTTGATCTTAACGGAATTTACAGCCGCTCCTTCCAAAGAGGAGAGAAGCACACGCCTAAGCGCATTTCCAAGAGTCGCCCCGTATCCCGGGTAACATCCTGAAATTTCAAACTTTCCTGAAAATTCGTTGATTGGCGTATATTTTGGCTTTTGAGGAAGAGAAACCATCTGCATATCCTCTTTGTGAAGCTGGGGCCCGTGCAACTTAGAGTCACAAACCCGAGATCCTGATTAATGATTGAAATTCTATTGAAATCCTAAAAAATTGAAACCTAGCGAGAGAAATACTCGACTACCATCTGCGGGTCGACGTGGACGTCGATCTCGTCCCTGGTAGGCAAAGAGATCACTTTTCCTTCGAACTTCGCGGTGTCGAACTGCATCCAAGACGGAAAATCCTTCTTGTTCTTCACGACCGGAAGCTGGCTTGCGAAAAAAGCTCCGTCCTTCTTCGTTTCATTGATGCCTATGACGTCTCCGATTTTCACTTCAAAAGAAGGAATGTCCACTTTCTTCCCGTTTACAGTGAAGTGTCCGTGGGTGACGAGCTGCCTGGCCTGCGAAGGAGCTTGGGAGAATCCCATTTTTCTCACGACGCTGTCCAAACGAAGTTCGAGTCTTGCCATAAGCATATCTCCGGTAACACCCTTCCTGCCCTTGGCCTCATCGAAGTGTCTGCGGAACTGCTTCTCCAAAACCCCATACATCCTCTTGATTCTCTGCTTCATGGCGAGCTGCTTTCCGAACTCGGAAAGTCCCCTGGAAATATTCTTTCCATGCTGACCTGGAGCATAAGGCCTCCTGACAACGGCGCATTTAGCGCTGTTACAGCGATCACCTTTAAGAAAGAGCTTTTCCCCGGCTCTTCTGCATTTTTTACATTTTGAATCCAAATCTCGTGCCATATCCTATGTAAATTTCAAATCGTTAAATTTAAAATCTTAAATTATTACTTAAATGCTATACCCTTCTTGGTTTTTTAGGCCTGCACCCGTTGTGAGGGATAGGAGTGACGTCTTTGATGATCTGGATGTCAAATCCCCTGTTGGCCAAGCCTCTAATGGAAGCTTCTCGACCGCTTCCGACACCTTTGACGTATACTTCCAATTCCTGGATCCCATATTTCTTCACCTTCTCGGAAACGTCTCCGACGACCTGCGTCGCGGCATATGGAGTGGCTTTCTTAGCCCCCTTGAATCCCAAAAGGCCGGAGCTGGACCAACCCAAAATTCCTCCGTTCAAATCGGAAATCGTAACCATCGTATTGTTATAGGTGCATTTGATATGAGCCTGCCCCTTCAGAATCTGCTGTTTAGCCCTCTTCTTTTTCTTCTTAGCTTCGGCAGCGGAAGACTGCTCGGCTACGGCCTGCTCCTCTTTCTCAACAACCTCCACCTCTTCGGTTTTTTTAACTTCTTCAGCCATAAATATCTTTAATAATTCAAAATTTAAATCTCAAAATGCAAAACCGTCGCATTGCTCCGCAGTATTTTCCCGATGACAGGAAAGAAGCGATTGCCCGTATTTTGATTTTTGATTTCTATCCTATTTTTATGCCTATGTCTTTTCGACGCTCTTCCTTCCGCTTCCCATCGTCTTTCTCGTATTACCGCGGACCGTCCTACTGTTGGTCTTGGTCCTCTGTCCACGTACAGGAAGCCCCTTTTGGTGGCGCACTCCCCTGTGGCATCCGATTTCCTTGAGCCTTTTCACGTTCATCTTGACCTCGTGCTTGAGCTCTCCCTCTACCTTGTATTTCTTTTCGATCTCGTCCCTGAGCTTGGCCGCATCCTCGGAATTCACATCCTTGGTCCTGGTTTCCTTGTCGATCCCCACTTTTTCAAGGATCTTTTCGCTCGTAGTCGGTCCGATGCCGTAAACGTAGGTAAGGGCGACTTTTATTTTCTTTTCATCTGGAAGGTTGATACCTGCTATTCTTATCATAATACGTCTGGATTTAAAATTTGAAATCCTAAATTTAAAATTATTTCTTATCCCTGCCTCTGCTTGTGCTTAGGAGTAACGCAAATAACGTAGACTTTTCCTCTACGTTTCACTATCTTACATTTGGCGCAAATTTTTTTGACTGATGCTCTGACTTTCATTTGATTTACATTCTTTTAATTATTCTACCTTTTGTCAGGTCGTATGGGCTCATTTCGAGCTGGACCCTGTCTCCGGGAAGAAGACGTATGTAATTGACCCTCATCCTGCCTGATATGTGAGCCAGGATTTCATGACCATTATCAAGCTTCACCTTGAAAGTCGTGCTTGGCAACGTCTCAATTACGGATCCTTCCAATTTTATTAGTTCTTTATCTGCCATAATTCATATTAAACGACAACATAAAAATAGAGGTTATTATTTCTTCCAGAAAAACTATCCTTGAGCGTGAATTTCCTATAGTTTTTTTCCTCTACTTCTGGACCTCATATTCGGTTTTCAGATAGCGTAAATATATGCTAACAGGTATGGTTTTTTTTGTCAACACCTGAAGCGATATAGCTACTTGCTCTCGTAATCCTTGACTTCGAGCATGATCCTCCTGCCTAATTTTGGCGTAGTTGAGACAAATTCCGGCTGTACGGAAATTTCAAGGTTTTTAACATATGGATATCCCTTAAGGATCATCCTGATCTCATCCTCATCCTTGGAAATAAGCTGTTTTTTGAAGGCATCGGCGTCGAATGAAGGCTTGGAAGTGACCTGGGCGGAAACCTTTATATCGGCCTTGGATCCCTCAAGGTCCACTTCCGCTCCGGAGTAGCTGATAACGACTTCGCTTATGGAGTAGGCGAAATCCCTCTTATTCCTGTCCTTGTACAACTTTTCAGCTATTTCCCTTATCTGGTTTTCCGAAAATATCAGGAAGTTAGCCTTGGCCCTCACTTGATAGTCGAATTCATTCCTCAAGTCCCCGCTTTTGGCGAGAGGTACGGATTCGATTATCTCGAATTCCGACGCCTCCTCGAGTATCATCTCCCCCTGGGCAAGCTCGCTTTTGACGGATTCCACCATTTTTTCCCTGATAGAATCTTCCGTCTTATTCTTGGCCCCGTCTATGTCCGACTGCGCTACCAACTTGGCCGCATCCGCGGACGAGCCTCCGCCCAGCATGGGCTCGGAAGATTTGGCGTAAATCTTGGCATATTTATCTCCGCCCCTGAAGCCCGGAATCGTGAACGAGGTCGGTCCCACATTATACTGCTCACCCGGCATATCGGCAATAACCTCGACTTCGATAGCTCCGGGATTCGCTTCACCGGCGACGTTGGTTGTCCCCGGAACGACGACTCCTTCGACAAGCCTGAATATTTTACCATCCCCGGTCTCAAACCTGGTCGAAGCCACCAGGGATTGGGAGGCGCTGCTATATTCATTATAAATGACTATCTTTCCTCTGGCTTTCTGTCCGGCAGATTCGCTTACTCCGGTGGATGCGCTCGAAAGGGTCAATTCCCCTTCCTTGCTCAAAAGCCTGGCTGGTACTTTCAAATTTTCCAAATCTTCCGTTTGCAAAGCCGCATCGGCCTCCACCGTAAAATCCACCTTCTTGCTTTCATTTTCCAAATAAACCGTTATTTCGGCTTTCGGAACAAGGAAATACGCGGCCGTCCCCGCCGTAATCAAGAGCATCAGGATAATAAAAATGAAAAGCAAGCTCCTTTCCCCCCTTGAGGCGGGCTGGGGTCTTCTCGAGGCAGTCTCGCTTCTGGACAGCTTGGGGGTAGTCGAGTTGAACATCCTCTCGAATTTCTCCTCCTTTTCCGGATCCATGAATTCCTCGAAAGATTTCTTGATGTCATATCTGCTGCCCCTGCCTCCCATGGCCGGCTGCTGCGTCGGCGTGGGCTTGTGCGGCGGTTGAGGCCTTACGATATCGGAAGACGTGCGGGCAACCTGGACGTGGTTGGTTTTTTTGAAATCGGAAAGGGTGTGGGGAGGTTTTCTTGGGGCCGGCATGCGGACCTCCTCCTCGACAGTCGCGATTTGCTCCTCGGGCCGGATTTCCATATCATCCTCATCCGATTCTTCCTCCAATTCTTCATCCGATTCCTCTTGCGAACCTCCATAAAAACCGGACGAACCCACCTTCACCAATCTTTCCTTTTTTTGAATAGCTGAATCCGTAACGGATTGCTGGATCGGTTCACTTACCTCCACTTCCTCCGATTCCGTCAGATCCAAACCATCCATGGACATCTTCGCGCTTATCCCCGCCCTTTCTGCCATCTTGAGCGTTTGCTCGTCCTGCGTCACCAAGGTCGCTCCCTTGCCAAGCTTCTCAGCCTCCCTCTTGAGCAGTTTCAAGTTGACGATGCTCTGAGCGACCAAAGCCCTCTTAGGAACGACGAAATAATTGTCGGTCGCCGGCGATTTCCTAAGTTTTTCTATTACCGATGAGATTTCCTCATCAATCTCGATATAAAAAGTTTGGTGCATAATTATATGGTTAGGGAATAAGCTTATTAAATCATATCTTAAAAAAATATACCTAGCCCTCTATGTTCTGCACGGTCCTGCGCAAAATTCCAGCCATGAGTTTCTCTTCGCCCGCCACGTCAAGCGCCAAATTCGCAAGTCCCATAGGGGTGACATCCTGGGGATTGGTCAGCTCTCCAGTGCCGTCCACTATCCTTGCCACGTCCTTGGGTTGCAAGAAACTCACTGACGGGGCCTTGGCGAAAGGAAGATTCTTTATCCATTCCTTCGAAGAAAGAGCGTTCTTTATTCCCGGAAGAGCGGAGCCTCCTCCGCAAAGCAACACCTTGGACGGCAACACGTCCGATTCTGCGAACTCGGCCAATGACAACTCAACTCCTCCGAGCCAAACCTGGCAATCGTTCTCGAAAATCTTATCGATCTTGGTGGTGACATCCGCCCCAAGTTTTCCTTCGGCATAATTTATCTTGAGAACTTCGGCTTCCTCGAAAGGAATTCCGAGTTCTTGGGCAAGTTTTTTCGTGAAAGCCCTCCCGCCGAACGCGAACATCTTCGTTCCCTCCAAACCGCCGTTACGGACAACCGCTATATCGGTCGTTCCCCCGCCTATGTCTATGAAAATCGCGCTAAAATCCAAAACGTCGTCATAATCCACGCTGCGGGCGACCGCATACGGCTCCGCGGCTATGCTCATCAACTCCACTCCCAACTCGTCGGCGATGGCATGGATGGCTCCGAGATGGATCATCGGCGCATAAGCGTTGAAAATGCTTATGGAGACGTCCTTACCTTGGAATCCGACGGGATTCTTAACCTGATATCCGTCGATACGCACGTCCACGATAGCCGCGTTTATGAGTTTTATCTCGATATCATCCTGTCCCGTTTCCCAGGCGATCTGTTGTTTGATGCGATCGAACGCCTTGAGCTGGACCCTGTGTATTATCGTCCGAAGTTCCGCGATATCGATCCTGCTTTCGGATCTGGACCTTTCGTAATGGACGGTCGTCGTCGTTCCTTTTACGAGCTCACCGGCTATCCCGACGATGGCTTTTTTTATCTTTTTGATTCCGGCTTTTTCCTGGGCGCCCACGATAGCTCTTTTGCAAGTGTCGATAACACCGGAGATATCGGAAACCGCCCCGCTTTGCATGTTTCCATGGCTCTGTCTTTCTTTGGAAACGCCCAGTACCTCACCGGCCACATTCTCCCCTTCGGAATGCGTCCGAAAAACCAGAGCTTTCGCGAACTCCGTTCCTATATCCAAAGCGAGCAGATTTTCTGATTTTCCTCCAAGGGAAATTTTTGAAAAAAATGACATAAGTTATCCGCTTATTATTGGTTCACCTTCTCGATCTTAACGTGTTTCGCGATATTTCTGATTTCTTTTTCACGCAAAAGCCCTTTTTGTCCGCCGTATTCCTTGACCGAATTGCTGCCATTGACGATTCCCCACGCCAACGCGTCGCCCAAAGTTTTTCCTTTCAGCAAAGCTCCGAAAAATCCGCTGGTGAAAGCGTCTCCGGAACCGGTAGTGTCGACGGCTTCGACCACTATGGCCGCGGCGTGCGATATGCCGTTCTCGTCCTTCGCCCAGGCTCCGCGGATCCCGTCAGTGATAAGAACAACTCGCGGACCAAGGTCTTTCAGTTTTTCCAAAAGATACGCCTCGTCGTTCAGTTGTTTTCTGGTCGATCCCAAAGCCACATGCGTCACGATTTCCAATGCCTCGTCCTTGTTGAGCATAAGAAGCTCCGCACGCGTGATGGCCCCGATGACAGCTTCGGTATCGGTCGCGATGTTTTTCTGTCCGGGATTGAAAGCGATCCTTTTTTTCTTTTCCGACGAGAACTTCAGGATCTTTTTCAAATTTTCCTGCCAAGGGCCGTTAAGCGAACTCACGAACAGCCAGTCCGCCTTGCGGAGTTTTCCTGGAATTATTTCCAATTTCTCATTGGCACTGCGATCGGAAAAAACCGTGCGCTCCCCGGTCTTGGCGTCGACTAGGATAAAAGAAAGGTCGCTTTTGCATTTCTTCTCCTTCTGCAGGACGTCCAGTCCGACACCTCCTTTTTTCAGCTCTTGCCCGATCCACTCACCGATGGAATCGTCCCCGATCTTCGTGCAGCATCGGACATCCGCGCCGAGACGAGCCAGTCCGTAGGCCACATTGGCGGCGCACCCTCCGACGGTCTCAAAACGATCTTCTACTTGGTATTTTGCTCCCAACTCGAAGGCGATTTTTTTCTGCGCGGTGAGATCTTTCGGCGTATCGAAAATCACTCCCTTGTCCGTCGGGAAAAAAACGTCTTTCGACGAAGAACCTATGCAAATGACGGTATCGGTCTTCGCCCTGCGCTTTGATTTTGAGAAAAATTTTCGAAGCATCTACGCGTGATGAAATTTTATATCCTCCTATTTTATTTTCCAAGCTCCTGCTCAATCTTAGCCAGGCGGTTATATTTGCAAATCCTCTCCCCCCTCGATAGCGATCCTGATTTCATGTAATCCGCTCCGGTTCCGACAGCCAAATCAGAAATGAACTCGTCGGTCGTTTCACCGCTTCTGTGCGAGATAACCGTCCTCATCTTGTTTTTCTTGGCCAGTTTCATGCAATCGAAAGTTTCCGAGAGGCTGCCGATCTGATTCACCTTGATCAAAACGCTGTTGCAAGACCCGTGCTCGATCGCCTTCTTGAGCCTTTTGACATTGGTCACCAGAAGGTCGTCGCCGATCAACATGAGACCTTTCTCCCCGGAGCCCATCAACCCTTTCAAGAAAGTTTTTTTCGCCAATTTCTCCGACATCTGGGCCCAACCCTCCCAATCCTCCTCATGCAAACCGTCTTCGATTGAGATGATATGGTATTTGTCGATCCATTCCTTATAAAGATTGATGAGCCTCTCCTTCTCCAGAGTCACTCCTTCCGGTTTGAGGACATAGTGGTTTTGCTTTTCCTCATAGAACGAATTGGCCGCCACGTCCAAGCCCAGGTTTACTTCGCTTCCCAAGGCATAACCGCTTTCCGAAATGGCCCTGTTGATAAGTTCAAGAGCTTTGGTGTTGCTTTCAAGCTTAGGAGAGAAACCTCCTTCGTCCCCGACGCTGGTGCTATATCCTCCAGCTGCCAATATTTTTTTCAATTTATGGAAAATCTCACTTCCCGCCCGGAGCTGCTCGGAAAATTTACCGATGCCGTTCGGCACGATTTTGAACTCCTGCACCGAAAGGCCTGAGTCCGCGTGTTGTCCGCCGTTTAGCACATTGAACATCGGGATGGGGTTTTTCAATTTTTTTCCGCCCAGTCCTGAAATTTGCGAGATATATTCGTAGAGGGGTTTTTTTTCATGCGCCGCCGCCGCTTTGCAAACAGCTAAAGAAATTCCCAGGATAGCATTGGCTCCGAACTTGGATTTGTTTTCCGTTCCGTCCAACTCCAACATGATTTCATCTATCTCCGCTTGGTTCTTCGCATCCTTGCCGATGAGGGCCGTCCTAAGGGGTCCTTCCACGTTGGCCACCGCCTTGAGCACGCCCAAGCCGCCATATCTTTTCCCATCACCGTCGCGAAGCTCCAGCGCCTCGAATTTTCCAGTCGACGCTCCCGAAGGGACACCCGCCACGCCGCTGGCTCCGCTCTCCAATTCGACCGTGACCTCTATCGTAGGGTTCCCTCTTGAATCCAAAATTTCCTTGGCCAGTATTTGCTTTATTTTCGACATGATTTTTTTTGTTTTAATTACTAATTTTTATTCTCATCCTGTTTTGATTTTAGCACAAAAAGGTCCTGATAAAAAATTACCGACGCCGACGCCTACTCCATCCAGTATTTGAACTTATCGAAAAGATCGAAAGTCACCACGCAAACCGTGAATATGAGATAGTAAGCCGTGAGATAAGTGAAGCTTTTGAAATACCTCATACTGTTTTCAAATTGCTCATTCGAAACTATGAGGTCCCGAGAGAGCATCATGACCCAGATATGCACGGCGAATATCAGCATGAGGGAAAAGGGCAAGATGACGAGTGAATACGGCAAACCGCTTATGTATTGGAAAAACGATCCGAAGAAAAACAACGGCAAGATCCAGAAGGATTCACGATCCCAGAATTCATCGTTTTTCTTGAATTTATCGAAACTGGACCAATACAGAATCGGCACGCAAAAAAAGTTTATCGCCACACCCGAGATGAATATAAGCCAAGTGACCCAATTATCCTTGTTCCCGATGCTCATCCCAGGCGTCAGGAAATCTATGATGTCCAAATATATGACGACGAAAGCGAACACCAGCAGGAGGATCGACAGATAGAGGAATATCCTGCTTTTGATGTCTATTTTTCTTCCATCCAACAGACTGTTCCTGTTATTGAGAACCTTGAAATAGGACTGGTTTTCTTCTGGAAACATAATCTTTTAAAAAAATATTTTTATTTTTAAGCTAAGCATCAGCTGAGCGCCTTTATCCCTGGCATCTCGTTGCCACTGAGATATTCCAACATCGCCCCGCCTCCCGTGGAAACGAAAGAAATCTTGTCCATCAAACCGTTCTCTTCCAGGGCTTGGACAGATTCCCCGCCGCCGACAAGGCTATATGCGCCGCTCTCGGCCACGACTCCCAAAACCTCCCGGGTGGCACGGTCATAAGGAGCTTCCTCGAATTTACCCAGGGGGCCGTTCCAAACGACGGTACCGGACGAAAGGATGATGTCCTTGAATTTTTCCGCCGACTCTTCCCCGATATCCAGCCTATCCCCTTCGAAATCCCAGGGCAGGATGACCTTGTCCGAAAATTCCAACTTCTGATCCAATGCTTCGTTCGCGATTTTTCCCCCTACCAGGATATGGTCATAAATTTGTTCGAATTTCTTGATGAGCGGGAGTTTGGTTTCGATCTTAGCCCCTCCGATTATCGCGGTTGCCGGACGCTTCGGATTCTCCAACACCTTATTAAGATTTTCGATTTCTTTCTGGAGCCAGAATCCCGCATAACTCGGCAGGAATTTCGTCACGCCGGTGACCGAAGACTGGTCGCGGTGGCACACACTGAAAGCCTCGTTCACGAAAGCGTCGAAATTGGCAGAAAGCTTTTCGGAAAAATCCTCGTCATTCTTCTCCTCCCCTCCATGGAACCTCACGTTCTCCAGAAGCAGCACTTCCCCTTCCCCTAAATTATCCAGGGCGCTGGCGACATCCTCGCCGATGCAATCGAAAGCGAACACCACCTTTCTTTCCAAAATACTTTCCAGATCCCCAACAAGCTGGGAAAGTGAGAAACTGTCATTCTTCTTTCCTTCTGGTCTTCCCAGATGGGAACAAAGAGCTACCTTGGCCCCTTCCTGGGAGAGGACATGATCCACTGTCTCCTTACAAGCATTGAGCTTGAATTTTTCCTGGACCACTCCGTCGACGATCCCCACGTTGAAATCCGCCCTGACCAAAACCTTCTTATTCTCCAAAACGGCGTCTTGTATCTTTTTCATATTTTTATTTTGCATTCGTTAATTCCCGCGCTTTTATTTAAAATTTTATTTTACCCATCCCCAAAATCCCGATAATCACTCCCATCGCCGCGGTCACCGCGGTGAAAACCCAGGCGCGCATCACGACTTTCGGTTCAGGCCAGCCCTTGGCTTCGAAATGATGGTGGAGCGGAGCCGCCAAAAAAACTTTGCGCTTGAAGAATTTCTTGGATATAAGCTGGATGACGACACTCCCGGATTCCAAAACGTACACAAAAACGATGATATAGAGGATGGCCACGGAATTGGTCAACAGCGCCACCACGCCCAAAGTGGTTCCGAGGCTCATGGCTCCGGTATCCCCCATGAAAAACCTGGCCGGGTAGATATTGAACCAAAGGAAAGCCAGCAATGCACCTGAAAGGGCGGCGCAAAACGAAGCGAGATCGATCTTGTTCTGGAAAAAAGCGATGAGAGCGAAAGACGAAAAAGCCATGGTCAAAACCCCGGCATTGAGCCCGTCCAACCCGTCGGTCTCGTTCGAAGACACCGCGGCCGAAATGATCACGAAAATAAACAAGGGGATATACCAAAGACCGATGGAAAAATCACCTAAAGCCGGGACATGGATCCTATCCCAACCGAGCTTGTAATAGAACCACCAGGCGCCGACTCCCGCGATAATAAGAAGCCACCAGAGCCTCTTGGCGAATCTCATGCCGCCCCCCTTGTTCGAACCCCATCCTTTGACGCTCATGAAATCGTCGAAAAGTCCCAAGACGCCGGCCGTGACCAAGGCGAAGAGCGGAAGCCACACTTGCGAACGGCTGAAAAAGTCCAACCTGGCCAAGAAGGAAAAATTGAAAAGCGTCGCCAAATACGGCAGGAGATAATGCGAGGCAATCACCAAAACGAGCACGGAAAACCAGACTATGACGCCACCCATGGTCGGCGTTCCCGATTTTCCCGCATGGAGACTGCTGACGTAGGTAAGTTCCTTTCCCGTCACGTCGGTCTTTTTGATCTTGATGCCGATTTTGTATTTGTATAGGATGTGGGTCCAAAGGGGCGTGAGCGCGAACGCCAAAGCGAAGGCCAGCACTCCGGTAAAGAGCACCTTGATTAAATTTATAATTTCCGGCACGGTGTGTATTTGGGCGAAAGACATAAAAAGTTTCAAGTTTATAAAGTTTAGAAAATTCCTAAGGCTTTTGGATTCCCGTTCGGATCCCGCTTTATGAACTTTACGGACTTTACGAACTTTTCATCTGCGCGCAAACCCTATCTCCATTCGTGCGAATCGAAAGCCCAACTGGACATCATCTTTATATCCTGCCACCTGTAAGGGTCATCCAACAATACGCTGATGATAGTGTGCTTCCTGGTCTCGTCCTGGGTAACCATCAGAAGGGATTGCCCCGCCAAAGGCGTGAATCCCGTCTTGCACCCAAGAAGATTCGGGACTTCATCCATGACCAAATCCGTATTCAGGATCGAGTGCTCTATGGCTCCATCCGTAGAATAAATGGGCGTGTTGCTCGGAAGTTTCGATATCCTCCAAATCTCGTCGAATTCCAACGAATGCGCGGCTATGCGGGCGATATCATAAGCGGAAGAATAGCAAGTTTCCTCCTTGCCGTCCTTCTCCAAGCCCGACGGAGTGCAAAAATTGGAATCCGTGAGACCCATCTCCTTCGCACGCTTGTTCATCATGGCGACGAATTTTTCCTCCGTGCCGCCGATATGCTTTCCGAGAGCCGTCGCGGCGTCGTTCGCGCTGTTCATCAGCATGGCCATCAAAAGGCTTCTCACGCTGATCTCCTCGCCGACCTTCAGGCGCTGGCTAATGCAATATCCGGACCTGGGACAACCTATCTTGGTTCCGATGATATAGACGGCGTCCTCATCTATGATCACCGGTTCGTCGAGATCCTCGACGTTTTCCATGACCATCACGGCGGTCATGAGCTTGGTCAGCGATGCGATCTGGCGCCTCTGCTTTCCATTGTCATAATGAAGAATGGTCCCGCTTTCGGCGTCCAAAATCAAAGACGCGTGCGCGTTAGGAACGGCCAAATCCTGCACGCCCTCTTTCCTTGTAGGCTGGAATTGGGCAGGAGGCAAAACCTTATCCAAAGAAAGCTGCTCCTCCTTCTGAGTCTCGACCCCCTTTACCTGCTCGAGGACAGCCGGATCCTGCTCTTTTCCCGACGCCCAGTTTCCAGGAAAAACCAAAAAGGAGTTCAAGGGGAAAACGACCGTCATTAACATTAGGACTATGGTGTTCATGATTGGACTATTGCTTCTCAATGATTGAATTTATCCGTTCGTCTACAGACAGTGTACCATACTCCGGGAGATTTTCCACCTTCTCGATCCCTAATTTTTTCAAAAAATCGAAAGAAACAGAATACACGAATCCGCGCGCATCTTTGGGGTTGTTCACCCTTTCAGCCAATCCCCTCATGGAAAGATTCCTCAAGGTATACGAGCAGTTCACCCCCCTGATCGCCTCGATCTCCGCTTTCGAAATAGGACCGCGGTATGCGATGATCGAGAGGACCTCGAGCGCCGCCGATGAAAGAGGTCCTTCGAGCTCGTTTTTCACCAAACTCTCCACGAATTCCGCGTTCTCGGAAGCCGATACCAATTGGACTTCGCCGCCCTTGGCGATCAACATGAGTCCGCTGGACGAAGCCGAATATTGCGCGGATAATTCCTCAATGGCACTTTCGATTTCCCCGGATCCAAGCCCGATGATTTGGGCCAGCTTGGAAACCTTGATCGGCTCCCCGCTCACGAACAACAGGCTTTCTATGACCGATTTCAATTTGTTCTTATCCATAATGTTTTTTTACTGATTTTATTGAAAAATGAAAATTGTTGATTGGAAAACAGAAAATGGTTCAGGAAATTTGAAATTAGAAACTGGTTCTTTTTTCCGATTTCCGTTTTCTTAAACTACTTTCCAATTTCTTTTCAACTAATTTCTTTCGCTGTGTCTCATCTTTATCTCCTGGAAAATCCCTTCCTGCTCCACATGGACGACCTTCTGCTTCACCAACTCAAGCAAAGCCAGAAATGACACGACGACTTCGATGCGGTCGTTCGAAGCGGCCACCATTTCAGAGAATGTCGAGACCACCTTTCTCCTCAGGGTGTCCTGGAGATGCATAATCCTGTCCTCCAAGGTCAAAACCTCCTTGACCACTTCTTCCTCCAGTTTTTCCAAAATAGGAATCCCGCCCAGAACCTTTCCGAAGGATTTTTCCAGATCGGCCCCGCTGATTTTTTCCGGCGGGCAGAAAACCGATTCAAACCCCACGTAACTGTCGCGCGAAAAACAGACCCTGTTCGCGTCGACAAGCTCGGCGATTTTCAACGAGATATCCTTGAACTTCCTATACTCCGCCAATTGGTGCTCCAAATCCTTGATTTCCTCCTCTTCCTCCTCGGAAAAACGCAACAGCGGCAACAGCGCTTTCGATTTTATCAAGATCAGCTTGGAAGCCACGGACAAGAATTGGGAGAGATTCTCCAGCGAGATGTTCTCGCGGTTGCCGATATATTCCAGATACTGGTCGGCCACGCGCGAAAGGCTCACCCTGGTTATATCCAATTTGTCCTGCTCGATCAGTTGCAGCAAAAGATCCAGCGGCCCTTCGAATTGTTCTATCCTGATGTTGTATGTCATATGGATTCGCTAAAATTTTCCAGTTTTGATCATCTTCCTTATATCGAATCTTCTTTCCAGCGCACGCCAGAAATTCCATCGGTTGCCTGCCGTTTTCGCCCCGTTCTTGATCATGATTTCCTCTTCGGAAAGATTATCGACCAACCCCATAGCCGGAACGATCCCCAAAAACATCACCATGCCTGTGAATATAAACACCGCTTTCATCGAAAAAAACAGCAGGATCAATGAAGCGAACATCGGTCCCAAGATGAACGCCACCGGACTCGCCGTTCGGAAAAAATCAATGACGTCGATATCCCCGGCGTCCACTTGTTTATAGAAATACGAATCCCGCAGGATCTCCAATATGGAAGCGCCGACCCTGGTGACCATCAACACCGCCAGCCAGACGAAAAAACTCGGGCTCTCGATCGAATAGATATAAGTGGTGGAAAATCCCAGCAACAACAGTGAACCGATGATCATCTCCTTCTCGCCGAATTTCCTATCGGCCAGCATCCCTGCGGGATATTGCAACACCAAGTACGGCACGTGGATCAAGGAAATAATGAGCCCGATCTGGGCCCAGCTCAGCCCCTGGTTCAAAAGATAAATGGGCATATAAACGACCATGAGGGTGTAGAAAATTTCCAGGACCGTGGAAACTATATATATGCCCCTCAAATTCTTGTCAGCCATTACCTTTTTCATCAATTTCCTTATGCCGGGGACTTCGCGCATTTCCGCTTTCATCATCCTGAAATGCAAAAGAGTCACGATGAAAAAGATGGAGTTAAGGAGCATTCCGAAAAGAAAAACGCTTGGAAATCCGAATTTTCCCAAAAGTTGGGTAGAAACGACCGGTCCGACCATATACCCCAAAGAGTGCGCCACCAAATAAAGACCCCTGATCCTTCCCGAAACCTTGTCCATGGAAAAGCTTTCCAAGATGATGTCCATCTCCACCCAGGTTATATAGGAAAGCATCAGGAATCCGACCACGAGAACGGCGTCGAAACTTGCGACCGGCAGAATTCCCAACATCGTCAAAATCACGATTTTGACGAACTGCAGGACGAAAAATATCCTGGCTTTGCCGAACTTGTTGATGAGCTTGTGAAAGTTGAGGAGCAGAAAGAAAAGCGCCAGATAAGTGAAAGAATAAACGATTCCCACGTTCGCCTCCCCGACGGACTCTTCCAGGTAACTCGAGATGATGTAGTACAAAGAAGAACCCCCGACCCCCATCAGGAATGAGAGGAAAGTGATGAGCTTTATTTTCTTCTTGTCGATCCTTTCGTGGTGTTTTTTCTTAATAGGCATGAGGTTTTCTTTTTGTTTTACTCCTAAAGATTCCGATTCCCTAGACGATTTTTTTCTTGGCAGGCTTCTTGTCTTTCGCGGCGACCTTCGGGATTTTTATGCCGACCTCGGCGAGCTGCCTTTCTTCGACCGCGCTCGGCGCTCCCATCAGCATGTCTTCCGCTTCGCCGTTTTTGGCGAAAGGGATCACTTCGCGGATGTTCGGTTCGTTCTGAAGGAGCATAACCAACCTGTCGAATCCGAGGGCTATTCCTCCGTGAGGAGGAGTTCCCATTTCGAAAGCTTCCAACATATGCCCATATTCCCTCTGCACCCTGTCCTCAGGAATTCCCATGATGTCCAAAACTTTTTTAAGAGCTTCAGGTCTGTGGTTTCGGATGCTACCGCCTCCGATTTCATAACCGTTAAGCACGACGTCATATTGCGTCGTCAAAATTTCAGCGACGTCTTTCTTGTCCATCAGCATCCGCATGTGTTCAGGCTTCGGGGAAGAGAAAGGGTTGTGCGTGAATGTCCAACCCGTGGCGGAATTTTCATCTTTCTCGAAGAACGGGAAATCGACGACCCAGCAGAACGCCAGAAGGTTCGGGTCGTTCTTGTCGGTCCTGATGTCCGGCCTGTCACTTCCGTATTTCTCCATCGCGTCCTTGTAAGTTATGCGAGGAAAAGGAACCGCCTGGATCTTCTTTTCAGGATAAAGCTCGGTCACGGTTTTGATGAGCATAGTTTCGATAGTATCCATGACGTCCTCCTGCTCCACGAAGCTCATTTCCAAATCCAACTGGGTGAATTCCGGCTGGCGGTCCCCACGAGTGTCCTCGTCGCGGAAACACTTGGCGACCTGGAAATACCTCTCGACTCCGGCGGTCATCAGAAGCTGTTTGTATTGCTGGGGAGACTGTGGAAGAGCGTAGAATTTTCCTTTGTAAATCCTGGACGGAACGATATAATCGCGCGCTCCTTCCGCGGTGGATTTTCCAAGGACCGGCGTTTCCACCTCTAAAAATCCCTCCTTTTCCAAGTGGTCCCTGAAAAACTTGGTTATTTTTCCGCGCTGGAAGATATTGCTCTTCATCCTTTCGGTCCGAAGATCCAAATATCTATGCTTGAGTCTGAGTTCTTCGCTCACGTCCTTGGTATCCTTGTTTATCTCGAAAGGCAACGCCTTGCATTCGTTAAGGATCAAAAGTTTCTCGACTTCCATTTCCACTCCGCCGGTCACCGATTTCTCGTTCCTGGCGCTCTGTGGCCTTTCCTTCACGGCGCCTTCGATCTCGATCACGAACTCGTTGCGGATCTTCTTGGCTTCTTCATAAACTTCCACGTGGTCAGGGATGATCACCGTCTGGATGATTCCGGTCTTATCGCGAAGGTCGATAAAAATGATCTTCCCATGGTCGCGGCGGTTATGCACCCATCCGGCCAATTTCACCGTTTCTCCCACATGTTTGACTGTCTCTGCGATAAAAATGCGTTTCATATGTTTTCAAATTTTAAATTATTTCTTCAACAGCTCCCCGACTTTCCTGGAAAGATCGCTCGGGACTATGTGGGTCTTGAGGAAAAACTCCGCGACCCCCATCGCCTTCACCCCCTCGATTTTTTCATCCGGAACGGATGCTGAAATCGCTATGATAGGGATGTTCTTCGTTTTCTCGTCGGCTTTGAGGCGGGAGATTATCTCCTCTCCGGTCATCGCCGGCATAACCATGTCCGTGATGATGAGGTCATAGTTCCCGTTCGCCACTTCTTTGATGCCCCAGGCACCGTTATTGGCTTTCACCACTTCATATCCGTCATCCTCGAGTTTTTTTCCGAACATTTCCAAAAATATCTCCTCATCTTCTATCAGCAAAAGCTTACCTTTTCTAGCTCCATCCGAAGAATTACCGTCTTTCCTGTTCCTGTTCTTGTCCTGCTCGGAGTATTGGTTGAGGAGCCTTCGGATTTCCACCACGAGTTCGGACGGCGTATATTGCATCTTGCCGATGAATCCTTCGGCGCCGTTTTCAAGAGCTTCTTTTTGGACATCGGACGGATTAAGATTGCTGAAAATGATCACTCTTATGTTCTTATCATAGTTTCCGCTTCTCTTGATTTCCTTCAGCACATCCATTCCGCTCATCTCGGGAAGCACCATATCCAGCAAAACCAGATCGAAATTCTCCATACCCACATATTTGAGCACCTCTTTCCCGGTTTTCGCGTTGACGAAATCGAAACCGGCCGATTCGAACTTGTTCCGATATATGTCGGCGATCATCTGGTCGTCCTCGACAAGAAGTATTTTAGCCATAAAAGCGTCCGGTAAAATGTTACTGCGCAAGGAAATTATACTTTAAATCAGGCAAAAAAGCAAATGCGGCCGCCAAAAGCAGCCGCGCTGACGATAACCGGAAAGGCCACGGTCGGGCAAAATCTCAAAGCGAGCTTTCGCACCCCGAAGATGTATGCAAAACGCTTTCCCGCTCGCCCATGCCCTTGATTTCGGCGATCACCTCGTCGATGACCCAGCTCGGGGTCGAAGCTCCCGCGCTGATCCCGACTTTTTCGCAAGACGAAAACCATTCTTCCTTGAGCTGGTCTGCCCTTTCGATGAAATAGGTTTCCTCATTGACCCTTTCGGAAATTTCATGCAAGCGGTTCGAGTTCGCGCTTTCAGGCGCGCCGATCACGACCATGACGTCGTTTTCCCTGGCCAACTGCTTGACCTCGGTCTGGCGGTGATGGGTAGTAAGGCAGATCGAATCGAAAACCTCAACCTTCGGATACTTCTCCTTGATGACATTGGAAGCGTGCTCCACGAATTCCTGATCCTGCGTGGTCTGAGAAAGCACCACAATGTTTCTTTTCGCGTCCAATTCGATATTTTCAAGTTCCTGCTCGTTTTCCACGAAAACCGCCTTCCGCTGGGCCCACTCATTGATGCCTTTCACTTCCTTATGATCCCTTTCTCCGATTATCACGATCTGGCTCATCTTGTCGAAAAAGAGCTTGGCCAACCTTTGGACCTTAAACACCCTTGGGCAAGTCGTGTCCACCAAGTCGAATCCGTTTTTCCTGGCCAATTCATAAATTCTGGGACCCATGCCGTGCGCCGTGATCACCAAAGTCTTCACTTTTCCTTTGACTTTATCCAGGGTTTCTTCCAAAGTCCCTTCCATCTCGACTTTAAGCACTCCGAGTTTCTCAATCCTTTTGACCACGTCGTTATTGTGGACCAAAGAACCCAAAACGGCGATCGGTCTTTTGACTTTCGGGTCCTTGGCGATTTTCTCGACCATGTCATACGCCCTTCCGACTCCCTCGCAGAACCCGGCATATTGCGAAAGCGTTATCTCCATATATTGAAATAAAATTTAAACTTATTAAAGCTATTTCAACCAATATAACCCATTTCCGGCAAAAATGGAATAGTAGCCGTTGAAAAACAAAACTCCCCATTTCCATGGAGAGTTTTTCAATTTCGACTATTTTCCAACTTTAATTTTCTTGAGCATTTCTTCCACTCCCATCACTTCCGCATCCTCCTCGCTTCTCTTTTTCACTTCCACTCCGCCGGCGGAAATCGTCTTGCCACTCACCACCACGCGCCACGGAATCCCGATCAAATCCGAATCCGCGAATTTCTCCCCGGCCCTCGCGTCGCGGTCGTCGAAAAGCACCTCGATCCCTTCGCTTTGCAATTTCTCATAAATCTCCTGAGCTTCCTCATCCTGG
>LCPX01000002.1 GCA_001003855.1 Candidatus Moranbacteria bacterium GW2011_GWE1_49_15
CCGAACCGCATGTGGAAGATCTGGGAAAATTCCTGATCAGGATGGGAGCGAAAATAAAAGGACTCGGAACGCACACTTTGGAAATCGAAGGAACCAGGAGACTTAAGGGAACCAAGCATGAAATAATCCCGGACGCCAACGAGGCCGCCACTTTCCTCATTATGGGGGTCGCGACCAGAAGCCCGATCGTCGTGAAGAACGCGCAAGAGGATGCTTTGGATTTGGTTTTGGAAAAACTCCGCGAAATGGGAGCGGAATTCTTAGTCAGGGAAAACGAAATAGAAGTGGTTCCGACCAAAAAGATTAAAGCTCTTTCTAAGATCGATGCGCGGATATATCCCGGAATCCCGACGGACGACCAGGCGCTTTTCGGAGTTTTGGCGACGCAGGCCGAAGGGGAGACTTTGGTTTTCGACACGATGTCGCGGAAATCGAAAAGATGGGCGCAACCGTGAAGGTTCTCAACCCCCACCAGGCCGTCTTTTCCGGGCCGACCCCGCTGCGGGGTGAAACGATCACGAGCTATGACCTTCGCGCCGGAGCCTCGCTGATTTTGGCCGCGCTGTTGGCGAAAGGGCAATCCGTCATCAAGGAGATTTACCAGGTGGACAGGGGTTATGAAAAAATAGAAGAGAGACTGCAGAAACTGGGAGCGGATATCCAGAGGGTTCCGGAAGGCGAGTAGGAAATTTATAATTCCTAACAGTAAGCAATGGATTATGGAAAAAGAATTCAAAATCGGAAAGGATTGCATAGGGGTAGGTTGTGGTGCTTTGATTTTCAATAAGAAAAATGAGGTGCTTCTCATGAAAAGAAGCAAGAATGCCAAAAACCAAGCGGGATGGTGGTCGCAGCCCGGAGGGGCTGTCGATTTCAATGAAAAAGCCGTCGTTGCGACGAAAAGGGAAATCAAGGAGGAGTTGGGAATCGAGATAGATATATGGGCGCAAGTCCCGCACATAGACCATGTCCTTAAAAAAGAAAACCAGCATTGGATGGCCATTCCTTTTTTAGCGAAAATTAAAAAAGGAGTTCCGAAGATTATGGAGCTTGAAAAATGCGACGAAATAGGGTGGTTTTCCCTGAAAAAACTTCCCAGGAAATTGTCCCAGACTACCAGGGAAACGATCGGAAGTTATTTGAAGAAAAGATATATAAAACTGTAAATTATTTTTTGAATTTTATTAAAGTATGTTCATACGAAAGATGGGAATAGACTTGGGGACGGCGAACACGTTGGTGTTCGTTCCGGGAAGGGGGATCGTGATCAACGAGCCTTCGGTGGTGGCCATTTCGATGATAGACAATACCGTTTTGGCGGTGGGGAACGAAGCCAAAGAGATGCTTGGAAGGACACCTGACACGATCGTGGCGTCGCGTCCCATGAAGGACGGGGTTATCGCCGATTACCGGGTGACCGAAGCGATGCTCCGCTATTTCATCAACAAGGTGAGCGGCAAAGTCAGGTTTTTCAGGCCCGAAATCATGCTTTCGATCCCGGCCGGGGTGACTTCGACCGAGAGAAGGGCCGTCGTCGACGCCGCGGTGAAAGCCGGGGCCAAATCGGCCTATGTCGTGAAGGAGCCTCTTCTCGCGGCCATCGGTGCGGGAATACCGATCCACAACGCCCAGGGAAACATGATAGTCAACATCGGAGGAGGAACTTCCGAGATAGCCGTGATTTCGCTGGGAGGCGTGGTCGTCGCGCACAGCGCCCGCGTCGGGGGAAACAAATTCGACCAGGCGATTTCGGATTACATCAAAAGGAAATACGGCTTGGCCGTGGGGGACAGGACGGCTGAGGAAATCAAGATTGAGATCGGCAGCGCCATCGCCCAGGTCAAGGAGGAACATATGGATATCAGGGGGCGCGACCTGATGGGAGGTCTTCCGAAGACGGTGAAAATTTCTTCCAATGAAGTGACGGAAGCGTTGCAGGACGAGCTTCGCGAGGTCATCAACGCCATCAAGAAAGTTTTCCAAGAGACCCCCCCGGAATTGGCGGCTGACATCATGGACAAAGGGATGGTTCTTTCAGGCGGAGGGGCGCTGCTTCGCAATCTCGACCAGCTCATCACCAAGACCATCGGGGTGCCTTGTTACGTGGCGGACGATCCGCTCTTTTGCGTGATCAAGGGCACGGGAATTTCCCTGGAAAACCTGGATCTCTACAAAAGGACGATAATGCTTTCCAAATAATTCCGGCGATTCCATCGAATCGACAAAATCCAATAAAGAAAAAGAAAAAAACATGAAAATAGGAATCGACGGTTCAAGAGCTTTCATAAAAAGACGCACGGGAATAGAGGAATATTCTTACCAGGTTATTAAGCATCTGCGCCCTTGGCTCAAGGAGGACGAGGTCTCTTTGTATGTCCGCCATAACCAGGAAGTCGATTTCGATTTGCCGGACAACTGGAAAGTCAAAAAATTATGGCTCCCATATTTCTCCAGCCAGCTCCGTTTCTCTTTGGAATTGCTGCTCCATCCTTGCGATGCTTTTTTCGTACCCGCGCACACCGTGCCCCCGATCCATCCGAAAAATACGACGGTGGTCGTGCACGGTCTCGAATACGAATTCCATCCGAAAGCTTATTCCCGATGGGCGAGGTTTTATATGCGGACGGTGATCAAGAATTCCTGCAAATGGGCGAGCAGGGTCGTTTGCGTTTCGGAAAACACCAAAAGGGACGTGATGAGACTCTACGGAACTTCCCAGGAAAAGATAAGGGTGATTTATGAGGGTTATTCCGGAAAGACCGCGGGGCACTCGGAAGCCGGCATACTCGGACATGTTGAGAAGGAAAAATGCGATATCGGGGCCCCATACTTCCTTTTTATTGGCAGGATCGAAGAAAGGAAGAACGTGAAGGGGATCGTGGAGGCGTTCGATATCGTCAAGGAGAAATACGGAGTGGCTCACAAGCTGGTCCTTGCAGGAAAGCCCGGTTACGGATATGGGGAGATAAAAGAGAGGATCGGAATTTCCAAATTCAAAAATGATATCGTGGAAATGGGATATGTGAGCGATGAGGAGAAATGGGAGATCCTCCGGTGCGCGGACGTTTTCGTTTTCCCGACTTTCTATGAAGGATTCGGACTTCCTATCTTGGAAGCACAGAACGCTTTCGTCCCGGTGGTGACTTCCAAGGTCTCGTCAGTCCCGGAAGTGGCGGGGGACGCGGCGCTTTATGCCGATCCGAAAGACCATCGATCCATAGCCGAGAATATGTATGTTTTGATAAGCAACAGAAACGCCAAAGAGGATATTGTCAGAAGAGGTTTCGAGAACGTTAAAAGGTTCAGCTGGGCCGATTGCGCCAAAGAGATCGCAGGGGTGTTGCGCGGTTAGATTTTCGAAATCCTAAGGCGTAAAAATAATATGGAGAAAAAAAACAATTCGGAAAAACGGAACTTTGAAGATCTGCGCGTGGCCTTGGTGCATGATTTCTTGGTGCAACGCGGAGGAGCGGAAAAGGTGCTGGAAGGAATTTCGGAAATTTTTCCCGAGGCTCCCGTCTACACCCTTTTGTATGATAAGGAAAAGATGAGGGGAATGTTTGAGGACAGGGATATAAGGCCGTCCTATCTGCAGAAATTACCGGCCTTTTTAAGAAAGAGGTATCGATGGTTGTTGCCTTTTTTGCCGGTCATCCCCGAGACGTGGGATCTTCGCGATTTCGACCTCATCATATCCTCTTCCGGAGCCTGGTCCAAAGGGATCATAACCAAACTTGATACGAAACATGTGGCTTATGTGCATTCCCCGATGCGTTTCGTTTGGGATTACAACGAAAGATATCTTAGGGAAAAAAAGATCAGAAGCTCTGTTTTCAAGCGCCTGATTTTCAGTTATCTGCGGATCTGGGACCGTTTGGCGGCGGATAGGCCGGACCATCTCATCGCTAATTCCGAACATACCAAAAAGCAAATTGAAAAGTATTACAGAAGGGAGAGCGCGGTGATATATCCGCCGGTGGAATTCAAGTCGGTCGCCGATGACGGATCCTTGGAAAAAATAAAGGATTATTTCCTCGTGGTTTCCAGGCTTTCTGGATATAAAAAGACGGACATCGTCGTCGAAGCTTTCAACAAGTTGGGATTGCCGCTCATCGTCATAGGCGAGGGGGAACAGGAAGGGTATTTGCGTAAAATATCCCAAAGCAACGTGAAGATCTTGGGATGGAAAAGCGACGAGGATCTGGCGCGATATTACGCGAAGGCCCGGGCGCTGATCTTCGCTTCGGAGGACGATTTCGGTATAGTCCCGGTCGAAGCCATGGGACACGGCGTTCCGGTGGTGGCCCTGCGCAAAGGAGGAGTTTTGGAAACCGTGACCGAGGGGTTCAGCGGGGAATTTTTCGACGCTCCGACGCCAGAAGTGCTCGCAGACGGAGTCAGGCGCTTTTTGGAAAAGGAAAAGATATATGACAGGGGGGATATAAGAAAGGCGGCCCAGAGGTTTTCAAAGGAAAGGTTTAAAAAAGAATTCGAAGAGTTTATAAGATCATGCGGAGTATGAATTTCATAGGCAATAAAAAAGCCGTTAGTTTCATAGAAAAGACGCTTGAAAAGGGGGGCGCGAGCCAAGCCTATCTTTTTTCCGGACCGGAGGGGGTCGGGAAACTTTTTTTGGCTAAAGCTTTCGCCAAAAGTCTCATTAGTGGAGGTTCGTTGCCTGATTTCGAATCCGGGGATGTGGAAAAACTCCCGGTGGATCTTATTTTACTCAAACCCGAAATAGAAGAGAAGAAGGGAATAAGGAAAGAGAGGGATATCGCAGTGGAAAGGATCAGGGATGCCAAGAAGGACCTGTCCCTCTACCCTTACAGCGGCAAGATGAAGGTCCTGATCGTCGACAACGCGCACAGGATGAACGTAGCTTCCCAGAACGCTTTTTTGAAATTATTGGAAGAGCCGAATTCCACGTCGGTGATCATCCTGGTCACCCATGAATATTCCAAGATGCTCCCGACGATCCGATCGCGATGTCAAAAGGTCGGTTTCGGATTGGTCGGACCGGAGGACATGGGGACGGCCGCGGATTTTTTGGGTGGTGATTTCGTCTCCCGATACGCTGAAGCGGCGATGGGCAGGCCCGGTCTCCTTTTTCGGATGTCGACGAACCAGGAAGAGCTGGCGCTTTACAGGGATGCTTCCGAAGAATTGGCGCAGATGTCGTCCGCCGATCTCAACCGCAAGTTTTCATTCGCCGAAAAAATGTCCAAGGATGTGGACGGTGCCATAAAGACTTTGAACATGTGGTCCTGGATGATCAGGAAAAAGGCGCTTGCGGAAAATGGAGCCGACTTGGATTCTTCCTATGGGAACATCTCCAAGATAGAGGAGACCGTATCCGCGCTCAAGAACACGAACGCCAACGCCAGGTTGGTCCTGGAAAACCTGCTTATCAATATCCGATAAACAAAAAATGCTGTCTTTCAAGAAAAACATAAAAAGAAAAGAGGTAGAATACAAAAAGCTCCGCTCGATTTCGAAAAAGGAGGAGAATTTCAAGGCGCTGGAAAAAGCTTACAGGGTCTTTTATTATATGCTTGTCTTTCTTTTCGCGGCCGTAGCTGTATACGTGATGTTTTTCTCGCCTTTTATGGCCGTCAGTGCCGTTGAGATAACCGGCCTGGAGGATCTCGATCGTTCCAAAGTTTCTTCGGCCGCCAAGGATGTCTATGGCGGGGCATATTTGAAATTGATCCCCAAAAACAATTTCCTATTGTTTCCTCGCAAAGCCGTTTCCAAAAAATTGCAGGAGGAGTTCAAAAGGATAAGGAGCGTGGAAATTTCAAGGTCATTCCCTGACAAGGTGGAGATAAAAATTACCGAAAGGAAAGCGCTGCTCCTTTGGTGTTCCATCGGTGAGGAATGTTTTATTGTCGACGAGAACGGTTATGCTTACAATCGGGTCAGGCTGGACTCGAAGGAAGCTTTGGAGAATAATCTGGTGAAAATAATCAGCGAAGAGGAGACAGGGATTTCCGAGGGCGACAGGATTTTCGATGCGGAAAAGGTCATTTTCCTACTTGGCGCCAAAGAGCTTTTTAGGGAAAAAACAGGTTTGGAATTTGAGGGCGATATGCGTATCAAATCCAAGATAGCCGAGGAAGTGGTCTTGAAGAGTCGTGACGGTTGGGGTCTCCATGTGAGCATGACCTTGCCTCTGGAAAAAGCGGCCCAAACCCTCAAGCTTTTTTTGGAAAAGGAAATGGATACCCAAAATATGTCCAAATTGGAATACATAGATCTTCGGGTGGAAAACAGGATTTATTACAAGTTCAAGAAAGAGGAGGAGAAAGAAGGTGAGGCCGCGAACGGAGAGGAAGGTAAGGATGATAAGGACTGACATGTACGTGGCATATTACGTAACCGGTGAAAGGGAAATAAAAAAACAGCCTCGGTCGTGCCGGGCTGTTTTTTTGTCGCGTAAGACCTATTCGATATCGGTCACGTGGTAGATGAGTATCGAGGCGCCGATCATGTCGACCGGTTCGTATTCGAGGGTCCAGCGGTAGCTGTCCTCGGCGGTTTTGGTTTCGCTATAGATGCTGCCTTGCATGTAGTTCGTCGAAAGCGCGTACCAGCCGTTTTCTATCGGGCGCTTGCTGTCCCACCAAAGGATCGCTTTATCCTCACCGACGGTGCGGAAGATGTCTCCGCCGCCGAAATAATCCACCCGGATCTTGTCTATTTCCGGATGTTCGTCCAGGTATTTCCTGAGTCTTTTGAGGTCCTGTCCCCAGTCGGTGTTGGAATCGGTGACGTAGTGGTAGCCGTTTTTTGGTCCGCCGACGGTTTCATTGAAGTATGACGTGAAGGACGGGTAGGCGAAGGCGGTGGTGGCTATCTGCCAGGCGAGCAGAATTCCTATGATGATGGCGAAAACATGCCTGGTCTTGAGATGGCTTTCACTGAGGAACTCAAAAACCTTTTTAGTTATCAGGATATAGGCGAAAGGCAGGATGGGGAAAAGATGGCGGAATCCGATGTTGAGTCCTCCTTTGATGGAAAGGAAGGCGTAGAGGATTATGAAACCGAACAGTGTGTATCCCACGAGCGATTTCCTGAAGAAGTCGGCCAATTTCTCCCTAGTTCTGCCGAAATTAAGTTTCGCGTAGGAGAGTGTCTGGGCTGTTTGCTTGGCTGTGTAACCCAAGGAAAAAATCGCGAGCAATAAGAATGGAAGAGTTTCTTTTATAAGAAAGACCACCGGGAAATACCAGGTGAAGCCGTTGCCGACTTGGCCCAAAAAGTACGCTCCGTTTCCTCCGGACACGCGTTTGAAGACCCAGGCCGGTCCGAGCAGATAGGCGCTCCAGGGGCGGGTGAGGTCGGATTCGTTCAGGGCGTGGAGAGTTTTGTTGGTGTAGATTGTTTTCGGGTTGCCGTCTTCGGCCGAGAAGAAGAATTCTATGGTCTTGGCCAGGGTTTCCTTGGGCATCTCGAAAGTATTGGCTTGGTAGACGACCCATACGACAGCGGCGGCGACAATGAAAGCCGCCAAGGATTTCAAGGAATATTTCAGCAGGCTCATGACCCTATCCGTCCAAGCGGTGACTGCGGAAGCGGTATTGTTCCTGACCAGGGCATAGACGAACATTATCGCGCCGAAAACCGGAAGAGCCACGATCGAGGAGAATTTGCTGACCAAAAGAAGTCCCATGAAGATTCCACCCAGGGCGACGTTTTTCCAGGAGGGCGTTTTGAGGAATTTGAGGAAATAATAAAAGGCGAAAGTGAGGAAAGCGGCGATGCCGATGTCGGTGGTGACGAAATGGTTGTGCCCCAGGATGTTCGGGTCGAAGGCATAGAGCGTAAGGGCGAAAAGTCCGGCTAGGGGACCGGCGATTTCCTTGCCCCATCTGAAGAGGAAAAGCCCCAGAAGCACCGAGAGGATGACTATGGGTAGGCGCGACCAGAAGATTATCTTGTCAGGATCGTTTCCTGCTCCGTAGAGAAGGTGTCGCCCGGCCGCCCATTGCCCTTCGTCCCAGAGGTTCGGCAATTCGCCGGTCCAGAATTTCTCGGAAGTGTCGAAGTTGAGGTCCATAAAGACGAGTGGAAGCGCGGAAAGGTCTTTTATGAGCGGGGGATGCTCGGGATTGAGGCGCGTGTCATGCTGGGTCAGGTATGAATAGCCGGCGGGAATGTGCGCGACTTCATCGAACGTCGCGCTGTCATTGTTCGCGTTGAGCGCGGAAACCACGAAAAACAGCGACAGGATCGCGAAAGCGATCTTTTTATAATGCCGCTCCAGGAAGTCTTGGATTTTCATTTTGAGTATGTTTAATTTTTTATATTTATCCTATTGTTTGAGTTCCCACATCTTGTCATCAGGAAAATTCTTATATTCGGTGACGGTCAGGTCGGGGAATTGCGACCTCACTCTTCCTATGAGATGGCTGTCAGTCAGCAGGATCACGAAATCTCCTTGGGGCTGAAGCGAGTCCAGTTCCCCCGGATAGACGTAATGCGTGTCCGGCAGGTCAGGGTTGAGGAATTTCACCGGTATCCTTTCCATACTTTCCGCAATCACGTATTTTTGGGTGCCAGCCGGATAGGTTCGCAGGCGGTATGCCATATCTTTGAGATTGGCATTGAAAGACTCGTGTTGTTTCTGGTTGTTTTTGAAGAAGACGAAATATTTCAAAGTGTTGAATGTCGCGATGAAAATGAACGCGCCGGCCAGGACCGACAATATCACGACCCTTAGGGAATAGCCGTGTTTGGGGATTTTGCCCATTATCCAGAGGAAAGGGATGGTCGCGAAAATCATGACCACCGGCAATGTTCCGATCGCGCGCAGGGCGTGCGGTAGTCCTTCCGCGGTCAAAAATTCCGGGGCCAGCATGGCGAAAAACCAAGCCAGGAGGAAAAAATAAAGATAAAGCTTTTCATCGTGGACATCATGTCTAAATCTGAGCCAAAGCAGGTGGAAGGCCTTGGCGATCACATATAAAAATCCTGCCAGGAAAGTTATGCCCACGATGGGATCAAGTATCGGATAGGGAGGATAGTTGTGCCGCCAGTTCTGGTCGCCCCAGAAATTGTATTTGACCAGACTGAGGACGAAGCTCCTCGCTATGGTCGGGACGAGCTTGCCCTGGTTCATTTCAGGAGCGAACACCGAGATGGAGGCGGATCTGGATTCCAGATATTCCGGATGCGTATAGAATTCGTAGATCATCGGGGAAAGCGTTATCAGGGTGGCGGCCCCGAAGACGATTATCTGTTTCCAGAAATTCCTGATGAAATGTTTCTGGGTGATCAGCATGAAAACAAAAAGTGCTCCGACTATGGCCGGGGCGATGCGGAAAGCGATATAGGTGTGGAAGCCCAGACCGAAAATGAGTCCGGAAAAAATGAAAGGGGAATATTTTTTGCTGCGAAATCCCTTGAGAAGGAAATAGAAGGAGAATGAAAGGATAAGCGGCACCATGATCGCGCGGAAGCCTATCCTGGAGAAATTAATCGCCCAAAAAGAAAAGGCTGTCAGGTACGCGCTGATTAGTCCCGCCCTGGCGCTGCGGAAAATCTCCTTTGATAGAAGGAAGACGCCGAAGACCGTGAGCGTTCCGATGAGGATGGACGCCAGTTTGAGCGAAAGTACGCTCGGACCCATGAGTTTGATGAAAAAAGCTTGGATGTTTATGAACAAACCTTCGCGTCCGTTGTTGTCGGGATAGAAAAGTTGGTAATTTCCGGTTTCTATGGCGCGCAGGGCATCCATTCCGTTGACGGCTTCATCGGGATAAATTCCCGAAGGGATGTTTTCGATGTCTGCGAACCTCAGGAAAAACGCCGCTGCGATGATGGCGAGCAGCATGAGCACGTTAAGAAAGCATTTTTGTTTTTGTTTCATTTTTTTTAGTTATTTTTGATTTCAGAAAAGGCTCCGTTCAACCGACAAAGGGCGGATGACGGTCCGATTTCCGTTTTCATTATATCATCCGATAGGCGTTTTTAAAAGAAGCGTCGCGCGCGTGCGGATTCTTAGCGCCTTTGGATTTTTTATGGTATAATTTTGACAAACGTCATTTCGTGTAAAACAAAAAAACGCATGGAGGAAGGACCGAGAAAAATTCCAGTCAGAATCGAAGATGAAGAATCGAAGAAACCCGAAGAAAGAGTTTTTTCAAACGCTCCTGTCATCAAGGGCGCTAATTTGCATAGGCTTTTGGAGCTCAGTAAGTCTCTGCCGAAAGGACCGGATAATCCGTCTTTGGAAAACGGGCCGACAGGGAAGCCTGTAAGCAAGGTGGCGTTCCCGATGGAGCCCCAGCAGGGAACTGTTGAGCGTGTTGCGAAAAATTTGGGAGCGGCAGCGGCTGCCGACATGGAAAATATCCAAGCGAAGGAAAGGAGTTATCTCCGTGCCAGGAACGAAGTGGGGAACATGCTTACCAGCATAAGGAAATCCCTTGAGGGCCTGTCTTTCGAGGAAGTGGACCAAAGGAAATGGGGATTTAAAATCGATACGGCCCAAATAAACATGGACGGACTCGATGAGGATCAAAAAAAGGAGCTCGCGTCCTATGTGGAGAAACTGAACAAGGTCGAGATACCCAAGTTTTTTCCGGAAAAACCGAAAGTCCCGAGGGTCCGCAAAAGGAAGGTTCTCGGAGAGGAATGGCGGAAAAATGAAAAAAAGGGGGATTTGAACGAGCGGAAGTCTTATGTCGATACCATAGTGAAAGGACAGCTGGATAAGTTGGAAGATGTGATTTCCGGAAAAAAGAAGGCGACTAGGATGTTGCTAAAGACCACAGGGGGCATAAACATCCAGACGAAATTGCTATCGGTTGCCGACAGGGAGAAGTTGGAGCTTTATATCAAAGAAAAAAAGGAACTTATTTTGACGAAAAAGAGGATAGTGGAAGACATCCTCGGGAAAAAACTGAAATCCAAGAAGAATGGTTTTGCGGAAAAGATAGCCTCCGAGATCAACGAAGCCAAGGAAAAATTCGACGCTTTGTATGATGAAAAATTCGGCAAACTGAAAACTGCTTTCGAAAGCGGCGCGATTGATGCGCAAAAACAAGACGAGTCACAGTCGATGCTGGGCGATATCGCGAACGGATATACGGCTTTTATTGTGAGCGCCGAAGGTAAACGTTCCGATAAGTCGGTCTTGGCCAGGATTTCGGAATTTTATGCTGAATTAGGCTCGTTGGATTTTGATTTCGCTCCGGTAGCTGTCGTGGGCAGCGGAGCCGCGGAGGCGGTGCCCGCCACCCCGGCCCAGGGCGCGCCAGAAGAGGAGCCGTTGGAGACTAGAAACGAAGAGGCACTGGAAAAGAGAATCGAGGAGCTCCACTTGCTGATTAAGGATGCGCTGGACAAGCATATCGACATGGGCAGGGGCCTAGAGGAGATTGAAAAAACGAATCCGGTTTTGGGGGGTTATATCAAAAAAGAACTCGGCTTGTTGGAAGAAAACATCAGGCGGTGGCATAAGGAAATCAAGCAAGGGGAAATTTCATTGGCCCAAGCGGAAGATTCTTTGGTTATTGATTTGGAGGACGAGGTTTCGGAGCCGGGGGAGCGGCAGGCGGGTGACGCCGGTCCTGGAACTGTGGTCACGGAAAAGTTGCAGCTGGAAAGCGACGCGCGGTTAAACAGAGACAGGGACAGGCTCGATAATTCGAGAAGGATGTTGGTGGAAAACTTCGTTGAAAAGTTCAAGAAATACAAGGCTATCGGTCGCGGTTTGGGCATGAAAAACGACGTATTCGAGCGGATCATGGAAGATTATGACGACAGGGATAAAGGTTTCAGGGTATATTACCGGGACGACTTGGACGTTTTCAAGAAAGCGGCGAATAGTCTTGAAGCCGCGGACGGTTCGCTTGAAAGCGGTATGGATATTTTCCTGGAAAAAGAAGTCAGCGAGATAACCGGCCAATTGCAAGAAGGTTTTTCCGGATATGCGGTTGACGCCGATGAATTGGCGGACAAATTCACGGGATATCTTTTCGCCGATATCGCCGTGGAAAAAAGAAACGGTGCAGAAGAGCCGGAGTTCCGGGAGGTCATTGTTATGGAGCCGGCCGGAATGGAGAATGAGGCTGACATGAAAGGCAATGAGAGCGAGTCCTTCAAGACTGTCGAAATAAAAGAGGGACCATTGGAAGACGTTGAGAAATTCATTACCGTCAGAAGACATGTCTTGGACAAGCTGCATCCGGAACTCAAAAATTGGAAAACGATCGACGTGGCCAGGAAGATGCTGGATAATTTCACCCACGACAATCCGAGCGAGGATTTTTCCCAGGGCATGATATCGGGAGATAGGATTTTGATAGATCTTGAGTCGTTGCATATATTCCCCCTGAATCCGGGCGAGGGAAAAAGGATATATCTGGAAAGATATAAGGGAGAAGAAATGAGCAATGAACAGTGGAAGGATCTTCCCGATGCCGTCAGGATAGAAATCCTTTCCTATGGAGAGGACGATTTCGGAGGAACGGTCAGGGAATTGCAATCCGATTTGGCCGGGCTGTCGAACATCAGGGTCGGAACCGTATGGCAAAAATGGAGGGAGATAAAAGACTCGACTTATGGGGTGGCTTGCGATAAATTCGGCATGAAAGTCGGGCTGGACGCCCTTGTCGGCAGGTATGCGGACGTTTTGGATCCGGATACCGTGAAGCCGCAACCCCAGGAAAGCTTGAGGCTCTGGAGCGGCAAAGTCGCCAATTTGATTTTGAAGCTCAAAAGCGGTAGCAGGAAGCGATAACTTCGGATATAATGGAACATATAAACAAGTAAGTTGAAATAATTATGGAACCCATAAAGTCAAATCTGGAGCCGATCGATGAGAAAGATCTCGATCTTCGGGAAAAATTGAAAGGTGGAGAGGTGGGGGTCGGAGAATTCGGTGCGGAAGAAGAGGTTTTCAAAGTCGAGAAGGAAGTTTCCCAGGAAAAGGCGGTAGCCGAAAAGGACAATGCGTATTCCCAGATCATGTCCAAGTTGCAAGATAACGGTACCGGATCCGATATCGACGCTTCCGTCGTTTCGGACGATGCCCAAAAAGTATCTGAAAAAACCGATGCCGATTCCCAGATCCAGCATCTTGTCGATATCGCCATGACCAAGGGGGTCGTGCATGCGGTGAAGGTCGCAAAACACATAGATGACAATTACGTGCTCGATACCTTCCATGACAAACTTATGGCCGAGGGATTGCATGATGCCCTTGTCGAAAAGGGGCTATTGAAAAACATGTAGGTCGGTTTTCCGATAAAATAAAAACAGATATAAAAAACAACCTTTTTGCGTCCTTGTGGCAACTGTCCGTCACAAGGAGTCATCAGGAGTGAAAATAAAAAATGTTCGAAATAGACCTCAATATAATCCTGATCCCGTTGGTCGCGGTTTTGGCCGCACTTACCCTGGTGGCCGGAGCCCTTTTGGTTCTCCGCAGTTTTTTCAATTTCCGCGCACAGATAAACAGATCGGTGAATATGGATCTTGAGATAATAAAGATCGCCAAGTCTTTCAAAAGCGGACAGGAGCAGGACAACCCGGAAGGCTGGAAGGAGGAAATAGGAGCCATGGAACAACTCTTAATGACGCTGGCCAACCTCAAGGAAAAGAGCTCCTTTTTTGGCAAGCTTGTTTATGGTCAGCCCCACGTGACTTTGGAGTTGGCCCAGCCGGCCAACAGCGAGGAGATCTTATTCTACATGGCCATACCTAAAAAGTTCAGGGAAAGCATCGAGAAACAGGTGCATAGTTATTTTCCGGAGGCTTCAATCGAGAAGGTTACCGATTATACGATTTTTTCTCCGGGAAGTTATACGGCGGCCGCGGTCTTGGGGCTCAAAAACAGCTATGCTTTGCCGGTCATGACGTATGAGGATATGAATGTCGATCCTTTGAACGAGATTTCCAATGCTTTAAGTAAGTTGCATGATTTCGAGGAGGGAGGAGTGATCCAATTGGTTTTGCGTCCGGCCGGAACCAGTTGGAGAAGACGCGGGAGGGATATAGCGCACAAAATGCAGCAAGGGAAAAGGCTTAAGGATGCCAGCGGAGATTCTTTTATTCTTGATGCCGGCAAGGAAACTATCAGGATATTGCAAAATAAGCAGAGCGACCAATCTTATGGGAGCGGGGATTCGGTGCAATTGACGCCTGAGGAGCAGGAACTCGTCAAAGATATTGAGAGGAAATCAGGCAAAGTCGGTTTCCGGGTCAATATCCGCATCTTGGCTTCAGCCAAAACCCAACAAAGGGCGGATGACATACTTTCCCATTTGGAAAATTCTTTTTCGCAATTCGAAAGCGCGGAATCCAATCATTTCGTCATTAAAACCAGGACCAAGAATAAGCAGGTCGCTTTCGATTATATATTCAGGAATTTCAATCCGGACAATTCCATGATCCTCAGTACGGAGGAGATAGCCAGCATTTTCCATTTCCCGATTTCCACGACCGCGACCCCGAAAATCAAATGGCTGAAAGCCGGGGCGGCCCCGCCGCCGCTCAACATCCCCAAGGAGGGACTGCTTTTGGGGTATAATGATTATCGCGGCGTGAAAACGGATATCAGGATGACGGACACCGACAGGCGCCGACATTTATACACTATAGGTCAGACCGGAGCCGGAAAATCGAATTTCCTCCAGGAATTGGCCAAGCAGGATGCGAAAAACGGCAAGGGATTCTGCTTCATCGACCCGCACGGGGATGCGATCGAGGATATTTTGACCGCTATTCCGAAGGAGCGGGCGGAGGACGTGATAGTATTCGATCCGTCCGACATGGAGAGACCTTTCGGTCTCAATATGCTTGAATATGATCCGGCCAATCCCCAGCAAAAGACTTTTGTGATAAACGAAATGATAGGCATCTTCGACCAGTTATACGACCTCAAGGCGACGGGAGGGCCTATGTTCGAGCAATACGTCAGGAACGCCATGCTTCTTATCATGGAAGACCCGGACTCCGGTTCAACTTTGATGGAGATTTCCAAAGTGTTGGCTGACGAGGATTTCAGAAGGATGAAGCTTTCCAAATGCACCAATCCGGTAGTCCGCGATTTCTGGATCAAGGAGGCTGAGAAAGCCGGAGGGGAAGCTGCGCTTGCCAACATGGTCCCGTATATCACGTCGAAGCTCACGACCTTCATCTCCAACGACATGATGCGTCCGATCATCGCCCAGCAGAAAAGCACGCTCAATTTCCGCGAAATCATGGATAATGGCAAGATTTTGCTGGTGAAGCTCTCCAAGGGAAAAATCGGCGAGATCAACGCGCATTTGCTCGGTATGGTGATCGTCGGAAAGATTTTGATGAACGCACTGGGGAGGGTGGATATGCCGGAGGAAGAGCGCAGGGATTTTTATCTGTATTTGGATGAGTTTCAAAACGTCACCACGGATTCCATTTCCCAGATCCTTTCCGAGGCCAGGAAATATCGCTTGTGCTTGGTTATCGCGCACCAATTTATCGGGCAACTCAGCGAGCCCATATCCAAGGCGGTGTTCGGCAACGTCGGTTCCATGTGCGCCTTCCGCGTAGGTCCGGAAGACGGGGAATTTCTGGAAAAACAGTTCGAGCCCATATTCAAAGCCAATGATCTTGTTAACGTGGACAACTACAACTGCTTTACGCGCATGCTGGTGAACAACGAGCTTTCGAAACCTTTCAGTATGAAAACCTATCCTCCGACGGCCGGGGACCAGAAAGTGGCGAATTACCTTAAGGAGCTTTCCAGGTTGAAATACGGAAGGGATTCCCGCATCGTGAACAGGGAAATCATGGAAAGGACGAAGTTCGCCGAATAAGGAGGATAGGAATGGGTTGTTGCGGCTGACGCCGAAGATTTTCCGGGCCGCCCCCATCTTTGCTTGAGAAATAAAAACCACCCTTTGTCGGGTGGTTTTTTGCGTGTTCCGATGTCGGCGCGCGGCGACGGATTGTCGCTATTGGATATTCATAGCGTTTATCTCATCGGAAGTGATTATGTAAGCTTTTTTGTCGGTTTCGTTGATGGAGAAACCCGTAGCATCGCTTACGGATTCGTTATGGTATTGCTTAAGAAGCTTCCCTTCTTTGTCGAATTTTATTATCCTGGAATTTCCGATATCCATGACGTAGATCCCTTCGGCGGTTATGTCCGTATGGACCTTGTTGAAGTTGACCGGAGTGGTGGAGTTTTCCATGGTGAAATCCACGATCTCCCCTCTGAAAAGTTTCCTGAGTCCGGTCTTGTCAGCTAGAAATACGTTGTCATCGATGGCCATGTCGCTCACGGATGACGCGTCCAAAGGTTTTTTCACCCAGTCAGTTTTCTCCCCGAAGCCGCCTTCGGCGCGCGGATATCGGTATATCTGATTGTTCTTTTTATCCAGAAGGTAGAGGTAAGTCAGATAGGTAGAGGCTTGGCTTATCTGGGCGCCCTGGGGAATCACGATGGAATTATCCTTGAAATCCAAAGAGACGGGACTGAATGAAACCACTTTTTCCCGGTCAGTCAGGATGAAAATGAGATTCAAGTCTTTCATGTAGGCGGTGATCCTGCCCGATCCGTACTCCTCAAGCCAGGTGAATTCCTTGGTTTCGTTTTCCTTGATCAGGGTTACGGTTCTGTCCGTCACCGCATAAAGGTCGCTTTCCAAAGGGAACGAACCGATGACTCCGCTCAGCGAACTTATTTTTTCCACCTGCTCAACGAAGGCGATATTTCTCTCATTCAAATATTTTTCTTCGTTTTGGTCCGGTGATTCCGTGGTTGGAATGGTGTCTATGGAGGCGGCCTCCTTCTTTTTAAAGTCTATTTTTGAGAAAAACAGGGGCAATATTATCAGGGCGAGTATTATTGATACGGTTGAGATTTTCTGTTTGGGCGTAAATCCGGCAAAGAGACGATTCGCCTTGCTTGCGTCCGGAAGCACGGTCCTCAGTTTCTCCAAGGTGTGTCCGTTCGGCAATAGTTCGGGAATTTTTCCAACCAGCGGTTTCAAATTGGCGATACCCTCGGAAACGCTCTTTTTGACCGGTATTCCAAGTTTGGATATTTTGGAGACGTTTTTGCGCGGCGAAGGTTGGAATTCCTTTTCATATTGCTCGATTATGTTTTCCAACGATTCTTCCGGTATCATTTCGGGGGCATCCGGCTTCTTGCGACCCCGGTATTTTTTGCCAAGTCCGTCCTTCAACGAGGAGAATTTACCGGCGTAGTTGTAGGATGCCGCGGAAGAAAGGGTCTTCTTGGTTTTTTTCCAGGCGGAAAATGCCTGTTTTTTGAAGAAGTCTTTGGTCGCGAACATCGAGTTATACATGACCTCTTTGACCATTTGCGCCTGCTCCTGCAACGCCCCGGAATCCTCTTTTTCTTCGTTGTCCCCCTGGATGTATATGTGGCCGGTCTTCTTGTCGACGTATTCCTTTTCCTGTTCCGGGTCCTCGGTCTCCGGTTTTGCTTCAACGAGCGGGGCTGTCCATTTTTTCTTTTTTGAGAAGGCAGTCTCACTAAAAACGCTGATAGTGGCGGTTTCCTCTTTTTGTTTTATCGGTTCCTTGCGGACGGTTTTTTTCTCCGGTTCGTCTATGTCGACGATCAATGTTCCGGCCATGTCCAGTTCGTTGGTAAGCGCCGTTTTTATGAATTGTATGAATTTGTCCTTGTCGAACCTGGCGACGTTCTTTTTAAGGTCGGAAAGGGAAAGGATATGGAAAAGGTCTTCGGAAGTGATTATGAGCTTGTCTCCTTTTTCCAGGCGGCCGCTGGAGACGTTCGTGAAAGTTTTCAGCGGATGCGGATCCGGCGAGTCCGGCGCCAGGTCTTCTGTCACGTCCGTGAGGACCGTGTTCCTATTGAGGAGTATCTTGGCCTTTCCCGTGACGCTGAAATGGATGCTGTTTTTTTCGATAACGCAGATAGCGGAGTCTATTTTTCCGAGCCAGTTTATGTTGCCATGCTTGGCCAGTTCGGAAAGGGCCAAATTTACCTTATGCAGGGCGGCGTCGAAGCTGTCCTGAACCGAGCGCTTGGGATTCAGATAATACTCCTTTTTAACTACGGAGTTGAGGAAATTGACCACGTAGGCGGAATCCTCGCTGTAATCCCTTATTTCGAAAAATCCCACCAAACTGCCCAAGGGCTGCTGGCTGATATTTTCCGGCTGATAGCTGAAGAGCTCTATATAAGGCTTCAGGTTTGAGTTATTGACTACCAAAATAGGGAAAATGCTCTTTTCCATGTCTGTATTTTTTATTTTGTCATTGTTTTCCAGGGGCATATCTCTGAATATTATAACACATAACCTTCCGGAAACGTCCCCCTGTTTTCTTTCTTGATTATACATCAACACTCCTTCAAGTCCAAGGAAGTGATGGGATGTTTACTTTTTGGCCCTCGGAAGCTATAATGGCAATTAGACATGTCCGAAAAGGGCGAAATTCTAATATTTTTTAAAGAAAATGCTATGTCTGAAATTCTAGAGACGTTATTCGGTTCCAGAGCGAAAACGAGATTGCTGAGATTTTTCCTGCTGAATCCCGAAGGGGAGTATTCCGTGATGGAAATCGCCCAGAAAAACATGCTTACTAACGCGCAGGTCAGAAAGGAGCTCAATTCTTTGAAAAAGATAAAGTTCGTCATAGAGAAGAGCAAGAAAAACCAGAAACATTACATATTGAACAGGAATTTCCATTTCTATCCGGAGCTTAAAGGATTGATAGCCAAATCCAATATCTATCCGCAATGCAAGAGCCTCGGTAAGATAAAGGGGATCGGTGACGTAAAGCTGGCTCTTATAAGCGGGATATTCCTCAACCATCCGAAAAGCAAGGTTGATATGATATTGGTGATCAACAACACCAGCCGGGGCAAGCTCAAGAACGTCATGAATAATCTTGAGGCGGAAGTGGGGAAGGAAGTCAGTTTCGTCCTTATGAACAGTGAAGAATTCAAATATAGGTTGGATATGCTGGACAGGTTCCTGATGGATTTCTTGGAAGGGCCATATGACGAAATCGTGAACAAGATCCCCGGACTCAAGAGGTTCGTGGCAGGCATAAAAAAATATTAATCTTTCTCGCGCACTATGCTTTTGAACATAATCCTATCGGTGCTGGTCCTTGTCATTCTCGGTTTCGCTTGGGTCGTTTTCGAAATGAAAAGGAAAATGGAGCAGAGCGCGGATAACCGTGAAGAGCGCGATAGGATAGTGGCGATGCAGGAGTCACTGAGGCATATCGTCGAAGAAAACCGGGAGCTTCGCAAGGAAATAGACTCGAAACTTTCCCAAACCCACCGTGCCGGACAGGATCAGATGTCCCAAACCATCCGTACGGTACAGGGAATCACGGAACAGTCCGCCAAGCTCATCAGCAACGTCACTGAAAAACTTACCAAGCTCGATGAGACCAATAGGCAGGTGGTCAATTTTTCCGCCCAACTTCAGAACCTCCAGGATATACTGAAGAATCCGAAGCAAAGGGGCGTTTTGGGCGAGTATTTTTTGGAAGAGACTCTCAAGAATGTGCTCGGTCCGAAATCATACCAGATGCAATATAAATTGGGCAAAAGCGAAAAAACCGAACAGGATCTGATCGTGGACGCGGTCGTTTTCGTCAAAGACAAGATAGTGCCCATAGATTCGAAGTTTTCTTTGGAAAATTATGAAAGGATCCTGAATTCCACGGATAGTGGGGAGCGGGAGAGATTCGAGAAGTTGTTCAAGCAGGACTTGAAGAACCGCATAGACGAGACTTCGAAATATATCCGCCCCGAAATGGGAACGATGGATTTCGCTTTCATGTTCATACCTTCGGAAGCGATTTATTATGACTTGTTGGTGAACAAGGTGGGTATGGGACAGGTGAATACGCGGGATCTGATCGAGTATGCTTTTCAGGAAAAGAAGGTTATCATAGTGTCCCCGACCTCCTTCTTGGCTTATCTGCAAACGGTCCTCCAGGGCCTGCGGGCCTTCCAGATAGAGGAAAGCGCCAAGGAGATCAGGACTAACGTGGGCAAGCTCCAGCAGCACATCTCCAAATACGACGAGTACTTCAAGAAAATAGGGAACAGTTTGGGAACCACCGTGAACCATTACAATAACGCCCATAAGGAATTTGAAAAAATAGACAAGGACGTCGCAAGGATAACGGAGACTGAAAAGGTGATCGAGCCGCTCGCGCTGGAAAGGCCGCAGGAAAGCATGTGATTCGCGGTTTCGGGCCAAGGGCATAATCCGGACAGTTTATTGAGCTGAAAATGAAGATGAAATCTTTCATGGCGCAGGAATTTTTCAAAAACGCTATCATCCAATGGGTCATGATAGTGTCTTTGCTTTTGAACGGGGCTTGCTGGGGCGTCCTTATATTTTTCATCAGGTCGGTTGATTTTCCTATCATATTGCACTATAATGTATACTTCGGAGTGGATATCATCGGGGATTGGTGGCAAGCGTATTTCCTACCCCTGATAGCCCTTTCCGTGATGGCTGTGAACGTGCTATTGGCCCATTTTTTCTATAAAAACGAGGAGAGGGTCATATCCTACCTGTTGCTGTTGGCTTCGCTGATTGTGCAGATAAGCGCTGCGATAGCCATTGGCGCGATAATAAGAATAAATTACTGAAATGTTCAATTTTCCAGACCCCAAAACCAAGGATCCTAAACAATGGAGGTTGCAGCGGAGACTCGAGGTCATCCCCGGCACATTGACGTGGTTGACCATCATCGGAATGTTCGCCCTTTCGTTCATAGTCCCCGTTTGGATAGCCGTGTTCATCATAGCTTTCGACATATATTGGATATATAGGACCATTTTTATCACTACTTATTCCGTCGTAGCGTATAGGAAATTCCAAGAAGGCAAGACTATCGATTGGTGGGAGAGATGCCAGAATATCGTGGATCCGGCCAAATACGCCGAGGAGATTTCGGAGAGAATAGCCAAACTCAAAGGACAGTTGGGGGAGAGTTTGAGTTTTTTCCAGAAAAGGAAAGTGAAAAAAGAAATCAGGAAGCAGGAGACATTCTTGCAGAAGGTCCGGGAAATCGGGGAAAACAAGGACGAGATATTGGATTGGCGCAAGATATTGCACGTGGTGATGCTTCCCACCGCCAATGAGCCGGCGGAGGTCATCGAACCCGCGATAGCGGCCATCGCCGACAGCAATTTTCCCAACCAGCAGATCATCATCCTGTTGGCGACCGAAGAGAGGGAGGATGAGAAGCGGAGGATGGAAAAGGTCAATCATCTCAAGAGTAAGTTCAATGGAGTTTTCCGTGATTTTTTGGTGACTACCCATGAAGTCGCCGCAGGGGAGTTGAAATGCAAGGCTTCGAACGCCACTTATGCTGCCAAAAAATTGCAGGCATATCTGGATGAAAGGGAGATCGATTACAAAAAAGTCATTTTTTCCAATTTCGATTGCGACAGCGTGTGCCATCCGCAATATTTCGCCGCGCTCACCTATGAATATATAACCGATCCGAAGAGGCTCCAACGCTCATACCAGCCGCTTCCGATGTACCACAACAACCTTTGGGACACCAATGCGTTCGTGCGCGTCATCGTGACGAGCTCTTCTTTTTGGCATATGTACCAGAGCACCAGGATAGAGATGGTCACTTTCTCCTCGCACAGCGAACCTTTCGACACTTTGGTTAAAGTCGGTTTCTGGCCGGTGAACGTGATCAGCGAGGATTCCATAATCTATTGGAAGTGTTATTCCTATTACCATGGGGACTATATGGTCAAACCTATTTATCTGCCTATTTCCCTGGATGCCGTGTTGGCGCACACCTATTGGCAGACGATCAAGAACCAATATAAGCAGAAAAGGCGCTGGGCTTATGGAATCGAGAATTTCCCGATGATCATGCGCGCGATCTGGCCTGATAAGAAGATAAAGCTTTCTAAGAAATTGGGAATCGCTTCCGAGATGCTGGAAGGGCATCATTCCTGGGCCACCTCGTCTTTCATTTTGGCCGTTCTGGGATGGCTGCCGCTCATTTTCGGCGGTGCCGATTTCAATGAGAGCGTGATAGCGCACAATCTGCCCTTCGTCACCAGGTATCTGATGACGTTGGCTATGGGGGGGTTGATCGTTTCGATGTTTTTGAGTTTCCTGCTACTTCCTCCGCGGCCCGCGAAGTATTCCAGGAAGAGGTATATTTATATGTTCTTGCAATGGTTCTTGGTTCCGATCATAGCTCCGACGCTCGGCGCCCTTCCGGCCATAGATTCACAAACCAGGATATTGTTCAAGAAATATTTCGGAGAATTCTGGGTTACCGATAAGATCAGGAAATAAGCTTCATTGGGGAAGCTCCATCTTTCTTGTTTTCATAAAGCTCTATGGGTTATTCCCTTTATTTTTTTCCTTTCGTTTTTTCATTCCTGATAGCCACCATGCTGTCGGCGAGCCTTCTTTTGGTGAGAAGATTTTTCCCGGACGACAGGCGTTCCGGAAGGCATGTGCATAAAGCTGGAAAATTGCGTTTGGGCGGAGTGGCCGTCATAATCGCCTTCGTGGCATCTTTGTTGTTGGACGAAAGTCTTTTTATCCCGCAGTCTTTATGGGGGATAATAGCCGCTTCCGTTTTGATATTGATCGTCGGCGTTTGGGACGATATCAGGGAACTTAACTGGAAATATCAGTTGTTTTTCCAATTTTCCATAGCGGTCCTGGTTTTCATTATGGGCGTCAGGATAGAATACGTGACGAACCCGTTCGGGGGAGTTTTCGATTTGGAACCCGAAAGGCTTTTTTTGCCGAATCTGCTGCTGGTGGCGATCTGGATAATGATCTTCATGAATTCCATGAATTGGATAGATGGGATAGACGGGTTGAGCGGGGGGATAACCTTGATAGGGGCGACGACCATATTCATTCTCGCCCTTAAGCCGGAGGTTAATCAGCCCCCGGTAGGAATCATCACGGCCGCTCTTTTCGGAGCCGTCCTGGCTTTTCTGGTGTTCAATTTCAATCCTTCAAGGATAATGGCTGGAACGAGCGGGTCCATGTTTATGGGGTTTATCTTGGCCGTTTTGGCCATATTCGCCGGAGCTAAAATAGCGACCATGCTTTTGATTATGGCTATACCCATAATCGACGCTTTCTGGGTGATCCTTGAGAGGATAAAAAACGGCAAATCCATCTTCGAAGCGGATAGGAACCATCTCCATCACAAACTGTTGGAACTTGGTTGGTCGCAGAAAAAAATATGCCTCTTTTTTTACGCCGTCACGTTCGTTATCTCCTTGATTGCGCTCAACACGAGGGCGATAGGAAAATTCGTGACCATCTTGCTGGCGGCGGCGGTCATGGCGTCCCTGCTTTACGTTATAAACAGAAAGGTTTATTCCGTTAAATCCAAAAGCACATGAAAGGAAAAATCGTAAAAATAACAGCCGGTCTGCTTGTTTTGGCGGGAATAGTCCTGGCTACTTGGAAGGATCCGAAAATTTTTGATTTTGGCGATCAGCATCGGCAAACAGTCGTGCTTTCCGGGCGGGAATTCGAGGTCGAGATTGCGGACACGCATGAAAAATCTTTACTGGGGCTTGGTGGCAGAGAAGGCATGTGCGAATATTGCGGCATGCTGTTTACTTTTCCGGAAAAAGCCAGGCACGCGTTTTGGATGAAGGGTATGCGGTTCGATCTGGATATCATATGGGTCGCGGACGGAAAAGCGGTCTGGATCGAGAAAAAGATCCCTTTTGACAGCGGTGAAACTTTCGATCCGGACGTCGTTTCAGATCAGGTGTTGGAGCTGAATGCCGGTTTGGCTGATGGAATCGGAATCGCGGTGGGGGACAGGATCGATTCTCGCTAAAACGCTTTTAAAACACATAAAACCCCGCAGTTGCGGGGTTTTATGCTATTAAAAAAAATTGATTGCCAAACGAGTGTTGACAATGAATTTATTCATTTCATTCTAAAGAACGATGCTTTCGCTTCGCAAATCCCTATGTAAGGGAAGTAACCAGCGCTGAGTATTTCTGCAGATTTTTGAGCTGCGCTTCATTCAGATTTTTGGACTGTTCTATCGCGTTCTGGATCAAGTCCTTGGAAAACTCTACGGTAGTTCCAGGGTATACCCTACCCTCGAAACCGACGTTCTTCCTTAGGTAATCCTCGATGTAAATCTTGTGCTCTTTGGTCAATTCGGAATTAGGATTCTTTTCGAGATAGTTTGCAAGAGCTCTACGTGCGAGATGGGTTACCCCGTCTCCGTTTCCAGCTGATTCCACGAATGAACCCTCGGTTTCCTTGCTGACAGGAGCCACCGCCTCTTCGGTCTTTTGGGTTTGGGTTCCGGCAACCTGCTGTTCTCCCTGCTCTCCTTCAACTTCGATAGTCGCTTGTCCGTCGGCAGCAAGCTGCTCCTGGGAAGCCTCTTCTTCGGTCGCTAGCGGAGTCTCGGTTCTCTTTGAGTATGAATATATTCCTCCGGCTATAACTATCACGATAACGACGCTAACAATTATGCGGAGATTATCCTGAAACCATCTTTTGGCCTTATCCATACCCGTTTCTTGTGATTCTGGTGTCATTTCTTCCATAATTTTCACCTACCTTTCTAGCTTAATCGTTAAAACGCGATTATTTGCTTTCGTTGAAGCCTTACTCTGCCCCCTGAAGGGCTTCATCGACCCGTCTTTTCTTAATTGTATAGTAGGCAAAATTGCGCGTCAACTAGACAAAAAGTGCAATATTTGGCGTAGTAAAGGGATAAAAAAATGATCTTAGATTTTCAATCGTCCGCTTCCGCGCACGCCCTGTCATTTTTTAAAAAAAACTATTTCGGAGGGATCTCGCGGAAATGAAATTTTCAAAAAATCAGAGCCGCTTTTCGGAGGACGGGAATTTTCCATCAAAAAATTCAATTTTTTTTGATAAAAATTTTCGCAAATCCCCAGTGGTCAATCCTGTCAGATCCATGGGTGCGGAAAATGTTTTCCCTAAATGTCTGATCCGAAAAATGAAGTTCCGCTCGTTTAAAAATTATTTCCAGTGCGGCAAGCGACGCCCATGGAATCCTTGGTGCTTGGAGAATTTTCAGTGCGGTGATTATTCCCTGTGTTTATCGGGATAAATCGCGCCAGTGTCCTGAGAAATTTTTATTTTGTGGCGACATTTTAAAATTCAGTTTCCGCATCCGATATTTTCCATGCTGTGGATAACTTTTTTGCATTGCTTTTTTAAAAAAACAATCTATAATTAAATCATGAAGAGAAAAAATATTAAAATATTTTTTTGAAACATTTGTACTAAGTTCTGCGAAAATAAAAAAACAAAAATTAAAAATTAATAATAAAATTTTTTATCCTGGGATATGGAAAATATCTTCGGGAAAAAAATAAAAGACTGTTGAAGCCGGTGTGCGAAAGTCGGTCCTGCATCTTTTTCAAAGATAAAACAAAAACAAAAAACCAATTCCGCCGAATGAGCTCCCTGTCTGTGATATTTCCGAAAACCGAATTGGGAAAGGGTGATTATCTGAAAAAAAGATGCGGGGCTAACAGCTTCGTATGCTAAGAATCTTCTGACAGTATCAGAAAAGGAGGTGAATGAAAATGGCAGCAAAAAAGAAAGTCGCAAAGAAAAAAGTAGCCAAGAAAGCTACTAAGAAAGTTGCAAAAAAGAAAGTTGCAAAGAAAAAAGTAGCCAAGAAAGCTACTAAGAAAGTTGCAAAAAAGAAAGTCGCAAAGAGAAAAAAATAGTATCTTTTGAATTTCACTAAGCTTAAACGCTTATTAGTGCGCACAAGCAAAAAACCACCAAATGGTGGTTTTTTGCGTTATACGCGTGTCAGTATCATTTTCAGGGAGATTTGATGTAAAATGTCCCGAGCTAACTTTTCTTGGCGCCAAGAAAAGTTACAAAAGAAGCGCCGAACGTGCTCGCGCTGGCCGGACCGCGACGCTTTCTCGCTGAAATTTACACTTCGCTGTCCCTCGCTGCAGTCCGGAAACGCGCTTCGCAATGTTCGGAAAGAAATTGAAATCTTAGTTTTAACGCTTTTAGATTAGATTTATTTTCACTGTCCTCCATTTTTCCGCCAGATCTTGCTTGAATTCCGATTTCGCATTAGGAAAAAAGTCAGGGATGATTTTTTCGAGAAGTTCTTTTTGTTCGGGACTGTATTCGATCAATATGGTGACTGATGATAAGTTTCGGATGACAGAGGAGTTCTTTATTTGTTCGAATAGCTCCCTGTAATGTTTCAATCCCGCTTCCGGGCTGTAGAGCGCCGTCTTCGGTTCGAAATTTATCACGTCCTTCGGTGCGCTTTCATATATGTCTTCCGAGAGGTAGGGAAGGTTGGCCAGAATGATCAGGCGGCCGGGTCCTAGGTTATGGATGTCTGGTTTTAAAATGGGAGAAAGGAGGTTTCCGTGGAGAAATTTTATTTCCTTATCAAGTCCATGGGCTTTGGCGTTTTGTCTGGCCACTTCCAACGCGTCTCCGCTCATGTCGATACCTATGAATTTCAAATTTGAAATTTCAAACTTGAAATCTTCCATCGCTTTGGCGATGGAGACGATGATATTGCCCGATCCGGTCCCTATGTCGGCGACCACGATATCTTCGTCTTTGTTGCGTAGCGCGTTACGTAACAGTCCCAAAGCATCCTCCACGAGCATTTCCGTTTCCGGGCGGGGAACAAGGGTGTGTTCGTTCACCTTGAAATCCAATCCATAAAATTCTCTTCGTCCTGTGATGTAGGCGAGCGGTTCACCCCCGATCCTCCTGGCTATGTCTTTTTCGATAAGGGGCAATTGGTCATCGGTAATATTGTTTTCCGGATAAGTTAAAACAAATTCCCTCGATTTTGCAAGGGAATTCGCGATGATAAGCTCGGCGTCCAACGCGTCCAGCTTGCATTTGTATTTTTGAAGCAAGTCCTTGATGGTCATCGGGTTTTATTTTTCCAGGGAAAGAAGTTTTCTGATGTTTTCCTCTTGGAGCTCTTTTAGGATATCGTCCAGGTTTCCGTCCAGAACCCCTTCGATATTGCTCCAGGATTGCTTGATGCGGTGGTCCGTGATGCGGTCCTGCGGGAAGTTGTAAGTTCTGATCTTTTCGCTGCGGTCTCCGGTTCCGATCTGGCTTTTCCTTTCCTCTCCGAGTTCCTTGGCTTTCCTTTCCTCTTCCGCTTGGACGAGACGGGAGCGCAGAACCTTCATAGCCTTGTCCTTGTTCTTGTGCTGGGATTTCTCGTCCTGGCAGGAAACGATGAGGCCGGTCGGGATATGAGTGATGCGGATGGCTGACTTGGTAGTGTTGACCGATTGCCCTCCCGGACCGGAAGAGCAGAAAGTGTCGATGCGCAGGTCGTTCGGGTTTATTTTGAATTCGACTTCTTCGATCTGCGGAAGAACGGCGACGGTCGCGGTGGAAGTGTGGATCCTGCCCATTTTTTCCGTCTCAGGAACCCTTTGGACGCGGTGCACTCCGGATTCATGCTTGAGGCTTCCGTATACCGGAACATCGCTGGACGAGTTTATTTCGAAAACTATCTCCTTGAATCCTCCGAGGTCGCTCTGATGCGAATCCATAACGGAAACTTTCCAGCCGTTCTTTTCGGCATATTTCGAATACATCCTGAAAAGGTCACCCGCAAAAAGCGAGGATTCGTCTCCGCCGGCCCCCGCGCGGATTTCCATGATCACATCTTTGCCGTCATTGGGGTCTTTCGGAAGCAACATGAATTCCAGCTCCTTTTCCAGCTCCTCTTTCCTTTTGGCCAGTTCGATGCTTTCCTCCATGGCCATCTGTTTCATTTCCTCGTCGTTTTCCGCGTTCATGATTTCGGCATTGCCTTTCATGTCCGATTCGATCTTTTCCAATTCCTCGATGGTTTGGATGGTTTCGGATAATTCGGATTGCCTTCTTCCCAAGGTGGCCATTTTTTTCGGATCGGAAACTATCTCAGGGGAATTGAGCTCGTCGGATATTTCCTGGTATTCTTTTTTGATAGCGTCTACTTTGTTCTTCATATATATGCTGTGTAAATGTGGACGAATTTAGGTGGAATATGGCATGATTAAACCATAAAATACGCGTAAATACAGTTTATCTTTCAAAGAGGGGAAAGTCAATGGATGATAAAAACCCGACCATCTTGGCCGGGTTTTTTGAAATCGGGATAAGTTATTTCTTTTTTTCTTCCTTTTTGGCGGCAGGCTTTTTGGCGGCCTTCGCTTTCTTGGTAGCCTCTTTTTTGGCTTCGGATTTCTCCGCGAGCTTCTTGAAGCGGTCCACGCGTCCTGTCGTGTCCAGGGTCTTTTTCTTTCCGGTATAGAAAGGATGGCACTGCGAGCAGATTTCGACATGCATCTCTTTCTGGGTGGCTCCGGTGGTCAGGACGGCTCCGCATGAGCAGGTGATCGTGGCCTCTTCGTAGAATTTCGGGTGGATATTCTTCTTCATGTGAATCTTTACGAATTACGAATCTGTACTTATATACGAATTACGAATTCGGTGTAAATAGATGATAATATTGTTACTAGAGCAATTTAGCACGTATTGTTAGAATTGACAAGGGCTGAGGGTCTGCTATACTGAAGCTCGTACTCACTATTTGAATAAAAAACATATTTTTTCTCGGCCTTTTCCTGCCCCGATATGTCGGGGTTAAGGCTTATGTAAAGGAAAAAATAGGTGATTACTCCCGCCTTTTTGGGGCGGATGTTAATAAATTAAGGAAAATCCCGGTCTCAAATGCCCTTTTTGCGGAATTTGGCGGGATGAAAGTAATGAAAAAAGAAGAGAAAGCCCCTGTGGCTGCAACTTCGGTTGCGAAGAAGAGCGAGGGAGTCGAGAATTATTTCTCCACTCTGGATTTGTCGGCGTTGGAGGTAAGTATGGAGGAAATGCTCAAGGCCGGCGTGCATTTCGGACACCAGAAAGCCAGAAGGAACCCGAAGATGAACAGATACATCTTCACCACTAAGAAAAGCCTGAACATCATCGACCTCGAGAAGAGCGCTCAGAAAATCAAGGAAGCTCTTGATTTCATTGCCGGTCTCAGGAAGGAAGGAAAAAACATTCTTTTCGTCGGAACCAAACCGCAGATCAAGAATTTGGTTATTTCGGCGGCCGAGGCCTCCGGAATGCCGTATGTCGTGGAGAGATGGCTCGGTGGAACTTTCACGAATTTCAAGAATATCAGGTCCAGGACCAGGTATCTCGTCGAATCGCAGGATAAGATGGAGAAAGGTGAATTCCAAAAATACACCAAATTCGAAAGGATGAAAATGACCGAAGAGCTGGAGAAGATGGAGGACAGGATGGGCGGAATCAAGCACATGTCAGAGCTTCCGGCCGCCATTTTCGCGACCAGCATCAAAGAGGATAGGATAGCTATCAACGAGGCCCAGAAAATGGGGATTCCGGTGATCGCGATCGCCGACACCAACACGGACCCTACTCTTGCGGATTATCCTATTCCGGCGAACGACGACGCTTTGTCTTCCGTCAGGCTCATTTTGAGCTATGCTTGCAAAGCGTTGGCTACTACGGCCGACGTCGCCGCTAAGAAGTAATTTTTGGTTTTTTGAAATTTGAAATAGGGATTTCAGTCAAAATTAAAAATTAAAATTGAAAAAGTTATGTTGAATACGATCAAAAAAATAAGGGAGAGAACCGGAGCCGGCGTAGTGAATATCAAGAAAGCCTTGGATGAAGCCGGTGGAAACGAGGAGAAGGCAATCGAGATCCTTCGCAAGCAGGGGCATGACAAGGCTCTCAAGAAAGCCGACCGCGCCGCCAACGAGGGAGTGGTCGTTTCCTATATACATTCGAACAACAGGGTTGGATCTCTGGTCAAGCTTCTTTGCGAGACCGATTTCGTGGCCAGGAACACCGAGTTTCAGGAACTGGCCAGGGATATTGCAATGCATGTGACCGCGATGAACCCCCAGTTTTTGAAGCCAGAGGAGGTTCCCGCTGAGGCCGTCGAAAAGGAGAAGGAAATCTGGAAGGCCCAGTTGGCCAAGGAAGGTAAGCCGGAGAATATGATGGAGAAGATCATGGAAGGAAAGGAAAAGAAATTCCGCGAGGAAATCTCACTTTTGACCCAGTCTTTCGTCAAGGATCCCTCCGTTAAGGTGGGGGATTTGATCGCTGAAAAGATCGGAAAGATAGGAGAGAATATCCAGATAGGGGAATTTGTCCGTTTTGAGTTATAATATAATCACAAGGAGGCTGGCAGCTTCCCGATAGAACTGTCTTATGGCTAAATATTTGGCGAAGATATACAGTTGGGAAAATCCCCACTTGTGTTATAGTGATATAGAATTGGAGCGCGGGGACAGGATAGTTTTGAAAAAAGACGAGTTCCAGAGCGAAATAGGCACCGTTGAAGCTGTCGGGGTGGAAACCAGGGAGAAGCCCAATTGCAGTGTTGTGAGGAAGGCTACCGAGAAAGACATCGAGGTTTTCGAAAAAAATGAAGATAAGAAAAAGGAAATCTTGGGAACCTGCAAAGAGGAAGTGAAGAGGTTGGGATTGGGAATGAAGCTCGTGGATGCCAGGATAAGCTTGGATTCAAGCAACGTGGTCATCGCTTTCACGGCGGACGAGAGGGTTGATTTCCGGGAGCTGGTGAAGAACCTTTCCAAGATATTCCGAAGAAGCGTTAGGATGCACCAGATCGGATCGCGTGACGAGGCCAGGAACCTCGGAGGATGCGGGGTGTGCGGGAGAGGGCTTTGCTGTCTGCGGTTTTCCGGCAATCTTCCGAGCATTTCCATTGATATGGCGAGGATCCAGCAGATAGCCCACCGGGGAAGCGAAAGGATTTCCGGAATATGCGGAAGGTTGATGTGCTGCCTCTCATACGAATCCCCCCAATATCAAGAGATGATGGTGGGAATGCCGGAGCTCCATTCGAGCGTGAACACTCCCCAAGGCAAAGGGGAGGTGATCGAGATAAACGCGCTCACCCAGGAAATCAAGACGAGGCTTCTGGACGGAAAGTATGTGGTTTTCAAGAAAAAGGATATAAATTAAAAATACATTCGATCAATGCTGTACTATATCGTTCCCCCGATAATAATAGTTGTAGGGACCGCATCCCTGATATTTTTCCTTTTTAGGAAATTTTCCGGCATGGAAATGGCCGGTGAATTGCAGGGAAATCTGAACGCTCAAGCGCGGGAGGAAAGGAATGGCAGCAGGATCGGCATATTTTTATCGCAACTGTGGCTCAGGATATTGGAGAGGATGATGCAGAGGACAAAGCTTTTTTCCTTGAAAATGCACAACGCCAGCAATAATTGGTTCCACTCCATAAAAAACAAACGTGAAAGCATAGGAATGGAGGACGATGGCCGGGATGAAGCCAGGGCAGAGGAGGTTGCGAGCGAAAGTGCGGTCCAGGCAAGAGCGGAGGTCATAGAGAAAGCAGCGGAACAGAAAGTCGAGGCGGTAATCAGGAGAACTCCCAAGACGGAAGGCATGTCCATAAGGCAGCGCATGTCCAGAAGCAGGCTGGGTCTTCCGAGGAAGGAGAAGGTGGAATTGGCCAAGCCGCCTATGGAGAAGAACAGGTTGGAGGACGCGCTTATCAAAAGGATAGCGGTGAACCCCAAGGATATCGAAGCATATGAGAGGTTGGGGGATTATTATTCCGACATGAAGAATTTCAAAGATGCGGTGGAATGTTTCAAGCAGGTGATCAAGCTGGGGCCGAGCAACACGAAAGCGAAGATAAAACTGAAAAACCTGGAAAGAATTTTGAAAAGATGATAGACTGGATTTTGTTTGGCTAAGGCGGCCAAGCATAGGCCACCCTAGCTCAACGGTAGAGCTACTGTTTTGTAAACAGTGGGTTATCGGTTCAAATCCGGTGGGTGGCTCAGGTTTTTTTAAATCCCTTCCTTGTCGATTTTTCAAATAACAAAATTTGAAAAATCATTGGGAAAGGGGTCGGGAAAACGGAAGTTTTCCCGGGGTGGAAATATTAAAACCGCAAGGTTTTAAAGAGTGCTATGCACGACAAATGGGTAGTTGGCGGAGTGGTCAATCGCAGCTGACTGTAAATCAGCCGACTTCGGTCTTCGGGGGTTCGAATCCCTCACTGCCCACATGGTACGAAGTACCTTATGAGATGTAAATGGGATGAGAAGTTTATGCCCTGAAAGGGATTCGAAGGGTGCGCCCGGGAAAAGCGAACAGCTTTACTTTTTCAGCACCCAGGTCCGAAGGAGAATCCCTCACTACCCCGGTGGGAAAGGGGTCGGGAAAACGGGAGTTTTTACGGGGTGGAAATATTAAAACCGCAAGGTTTTAAGGAGCGCTATGCGCGACGCCGTTGTAGCTCAGTTGGTAGAGCGTATCCATGGTAAGGATAAGGTCCGCGGTTCAATCCCGCGCAACGGCTCAGGTAATCCGGAAATCGGCAACCGGCAACCAGTGTAATCAATAATGGGTAACCAAATCATTCAAAAATATGGGACACATCAAGGACACAATGGCGAAGATGCGATGCTCTGAATGCAAGGAAATCAATTACTATTCTTCACGCAACAAGAAGAAGGTAAAGGAGAAACTTGAGATGAACAAGTATTGCAAGAGATGCCAGAAGCACACGCTTCATAAGGAAATGAAATAGTCCAAAGGGGCGGGCTTTGCCCGTCTCTTTAAAATTGCGGGCATCGTATAGTGGTAATACGGCGGTCTCCAAAACCGTTAACGTGGGTTCGATTCCTACTGCCCGTGCATTATTCAAAAAGCATACCCCTTTATGATGGGTATGCTTTTTGAACATGTCATGAGATGTAGAGGGAATCGAAGGGCGCGCCCGGAAAAAGTGAACAATTTCACTTTTTCAGCGCCCAGGTCCGGAGGAGATTCCTACTGCCCGTGCAAATGAAATAAAAGACGCCTCCATGGCGTCTTTTATTTTATTTTATTTTGTCTAAGTAGGAATCGAGCGTATATGGATGCGAGCGAGCATTCAGCGCTGCCCAGGGCAAGGAGTTTTCAGCAGAAAACGACGCGTATAATTCCTACTACCGTGCAAAATAACAAAAGCGCTTTTGAAAAGGAGTGCTTTTTTCGGTTTTGAAGAATAATTTTAACTAGCGATCGGTCTTTTTGGCTTTTTTGGCGATGCGGGAAGCGTCTTCGGCGAGTTCTTTTTTAGCAGCGATGGCTAATTTACTCATGGATTTCCAGTGTTTTTTGAGATCGGCGGCCAGGGCGTCGATTTCCGGTTGGCTGGCTTTTTTACTTTTCTTGTATTCTTTGGAGACGGTGTCAATAATGGCTAGATAGACCGGCTCTGTTATTTCGCGGGCTTTTTCCAATTTCTCTACGACCTCACCTTTCATTTTAATGGCCCAGGCCTTGGCATGTCGTTGATGTTTTTTTCCTTTTGGTCCGAAGAAAAAATAGGCAGTGGCTGCGAGTCCGGCCAGGCTGGCGCCGGCGACGGCCAACTTGATAGCTTTGGTTCTGTTGATTTTTTTAGGCATAAGTTTCGGCTTAAAATTATTATTTATTAATTATTTTTTTTCAGTATTTTTTCTTTAGCGCGTTTTCTTCCGCGCGATGGTGGAAAAAACAAACGAAAAAGCATGTTATCCTCCAATCTTTCCTTAAGCTCCAAAACAAACTCTTCCGACTCCTTGAAATGATCCTGTAGTTTTTCGGAAATTTGATAGAGATTCCGGCCCGCTTTAATGAAATAATATAAAACTATCGAAAGCAAAATAGCCAGCACCACGGTTGCGATTGAAGATATAAAGAAAAAAATATCAGCTTTCATGATTGTTGACATGTTTATATGTGTTTCGCCAAAAGCCTCTTGGACAGAGTCTGATGGCTGGGTGATTTTTTTAGCCAGATGATCTTGCATCCTTTCAGAAAAACGTCCCTTTCAGTTTTTGTCATACTGGCTTTTTTAAGTAATTGCAGTTTCTCTTGATAATACACTACCTGGAAGTTTATATTCCAATAGTTTTTCTCTGCAAGAATACGATGTTCCGAGTTTGTTGCATTAAGGAGTTAGCGCACTTAGGTTGGCTTCAATAATATCCCAATTTTCAAGTATATTTGTCCGAATGTCATTTAGCGCTTCGTGCAGATAAAACAAGAAAAAACATCCAATCGGGTGCTTTTTTGTTTTTGATATCGATTGTGGTAAAATAAAATCACTTGAAAAAAACTTCATATGCAAAACAAAAACAAAATGAAAAAAATAATATCGATAGGATGCGGCGGCGCGGGGATGTTCTCGGCAATCGTCGCGACCCAGCTTAAAAAAGGGGAATTCGAAGCGATCGTGCTTTCGGATGAGAAGGATATCTATTGCCGTTGTACGACGCCGTATATCGTGACGGGCGAAGCCCAGCTTTGCGACGCGATCCAGCCGGAAAGCATGATCGAGAGTTACGGGCCGAAGATCGTGCATGAGAAGGCGATCGGCATCAACACCAAAAGGAAACACGTCCTGACCAAGGAAGGGCGCATCCATAAATATGATTATCTGGTCATCGCCACGGGTGCTTCCCCGTTCATTCCGCAAATCAAGGGAATGGATTCAAAAAACGTCTTCACTGTCAGGAACAGCCACGACATGGAATGTATCCAAGCTCGCCTAGGAAAAGCCAAGAGCGCGGTCGTGGTTGGGGCGGGGGTGATCGGCATGGAGATGGCCGGAGCGCTCAAGGCCAAGGGATTGGAAGTCAGCCTTGTCGAATACGCGCCGGGAATTTCCTCCGGAATCACCGATAAGGAATTCGCCAAAAAGATAATTTCGCATCTGGAAGGAAACGGAATCAAGATGAGATTCCGGAGCAAGGTCGTGGAAATAAACGACGCGCCGAGAAAAAAGAAAGAAATAATAATCAAAAAAGGCAGGCAAAGCGAAAAGATCGTCGCCGATCTGGTGATCGTGGCGGCGGGAGTGCGTCCCAATCTGGAGGTCATCAGCGGAACGAAGATAAAAGCCAACCAATTCGGGATACTGGTGGACGAAAAGATGAGGACGAATATAAAGGACGTTTATGCTTGCGGGGATTGCTGCGTGCCGCTTTCGGCGGTGACGGGGAAAAACGAACCGAGCTCTTTGGCTTCAAGCGCGATCCAGCAATCCAAGATCGTCGGATACCAGATGGCGGGATTTCCGATCAAATACGCGGGTTCCACGGGAGCTTTCGCTTTCCAGACGCTTGGCAGGGAATATGCGGCGGCTGGACTTAATGAAGACGAAGCGCGCAGGAAATTCAGGTGGGTCGTCGTCGGGCGCGCCCAAACCACGGACGTATACAAGGATTTGGAAAGGAACAAGCCCTTGGACGTGAAGCTGATTTTCGCGGGACCTAAAATGAGGTTGGTCGGCTACGAAGGTTTCGGAAACGGGGTGATCGCTTCGGCGGAAGTCGCCAGTTTCGCGATCGGACTTCGCCTCAACATCTTGAAAGTCTTGAAATTCAACTACATCGCGCATCCGAGCCTGACCCCTTGGCCTTTCATGAACCCGATCATCATGGCGACCGAGGACGCGATGGGGAGTTTGATGAAAAAATTCAAAGAGTTTTTCGGGAAAAAATAATAATATTTTTCAAAGCAGATTTTCAAAACACCCCCTACGGGTGTTTTGTTGGTAATAAGGGAAATATACGAACTTTGCCGGTGTATTAAAATCATAGGCTTAAGTCGCAACTTAATCTCATGTATGTTTGGAATAATAAGAACATTGGTAAATATAGTTTTCGGGGTGATCGAATTTCTATTATTGCTCCGTTTCGTATTCAAGTTTTTTGTCGTTAATCCCGGTACCCCTTTCGTTGCTTGGATTTATGGTACGACGGCGCCACTGGTCAGTCCATTCGCAGGAATCCTTCCGGACCTTAAATTGGGAGGATTCGTGGTCGATTTTGCGACACTGGCCTCACTGATCGTTTACGCTTTCGTGAGTTATCTGATTTTGCAATTGTTTTCCCATATAGGCCCTAGGTGGCATAGGGATTCATGAATACCGCCTAGATTCATTTAAGTTAATTTATTTAATAACAAACATATGTTGTGGACAATAGCCGTAATATTATTCGTACTTTGGCTCTTGGGATTCATAACGGCGAGCACTTTCGGCGGATGGATCCATGTGTTGCTGGTCATAGCTCTCGTGGTAATCGTAATACAACTTCTCCAAGGTAGGAAAATTTTGTAGTGCCATCATTAATGATAAGAAGACACCTTTTTCGAGGTGTTTTTTTTGTTTAGCTTTTAAGTGGAGACAGGCATCGAAGGAAACAGTTTTGCTGTTGTAATATAAACATTAATCATTCAGGCAAAAATATGCCGTATAAAAACATAGAGGAACATATAAAAGACGCGAAATCCGGCAAGTGGAAGAAGAGGGAGTGAGGACGTTTTCGTATGTTCCGATTCCTGATAATTTCTTAACCTAGCTTAATCATATGGAATTCTTAATAACCTGGTTGGTGTCCGCGGTGGTCATCCTGCTGCTGTCCTATCTTTTGCCGGGAATCACCGTCGCTGGATTCGTCAGCGCCCTGCTGGTAGCCTTGGTTTGGGGTCTGCTTAACGCATTCATAAAGCCGATCCTGCTGGTTTTGACGCTGCCCATCAACATACTGACCCTGGGTCTTTTTACCTTCATTCTCAACGCGCTCCTGGTCATGTTGGTAGCGGCTGTCGTTCCTGGATTCCGGGTCGCTAATTTTTGGTGGGCCCTGCTCTTCAGTGTCCTCTTGTCGTTGGTCATGTTCCTGGTTTCAAAGTATTGAAAAAAAGGGGCATCTTTGGCGCAGGCGCACCGTGCGAACGGTGCGCCTTTTGTTTTTGCTTCGCATAGCTGTTTAACGGAACCGATCCTTAAGCGATCTGAATAAAGAAATAAAAACGGAAAGCAATAAAGATGAAACCAAGCAGGAAAAATAATTTTCGATAATAAAAAAACACACCCTTGCGGGTGCGTTTTTTGAAACCAAGATTTATCCGACGAATGTCAGGGCGACTCCGGTCTTGCCGGCGCGTCCGGTCCTTCCGATACGGTGGATGTAATCCTCGAAGGTCGCAGGGACATCGAAGTTGATCACATGCGAAACGTTCGGGATGTCGAGTCCTCTGGAAGCGACGTCGGTCGCGACCAGGATCTGGACTATATTCTCCTTGAAAAGTTTCAAGGCTTTCTGTCTTTTGGCGTGGGATTTGTCTCCATGGATGGATTCGGCCTTGAAGCCCTTGTGGTGCAAGGCCTTGGAAAGCTTCTCCGCTCCGTGTTTGGTCCTGGAAAACACCAAGACTTTTTGGAAGTGGGTTTGCGCCAAAAGGTTATGCAACACTTCGATCTTATCCTGACCGCGATCGATGCGGACGACGTCCTGGTCGACTTGCGCGGAAGTATCCCTCTTTCTGATGGAAATCTTTTCGGGATTATTCAAGAACTCGCCGGTAAGCCTTTCGATTTCAGGCGCAAGCGTAGCGGAGAAAAGCAAAGTCTGCCTTTTCGGTGAAACGAGCGAGAGTAGATAGCGGACATCCGGGATGAATCCCATGTCGAGCATCTGGTCGGCCTCGTCCAGAACTACGTTGGCGAAACGGTCGAGGATCAGTCTCTTTCTTTGGATAAGATCCTTGAGTCTTCCTGGCGTTCCGATCACGACGTTGTGCCTTGAACGCAATTTGTCGATCTGCGGGCGGATATTGGCTCCGCCGACGACTACTACCGAGTTAATGTGAAGTCCCTTGGAGAAAGCCACGAACTCGTCCTGGATCTGGATGGCCAATTCGCGCGTAGGCACGACGACCAGCAGTTTCTCATGCGGGTTGCGAAGGATCTTGTCGATCATAGGCACCAAGAACGCTCCGGTCTTTCCGGTTCCGGTGTTGGCCAGGCCGATCACGTCTTTTCCTTCCATGATCAAGGGAATGGTTTTTTCCTGGATCTCGGTCGGGGTTTCGAAACCTCGCTGGGCGATTATGGTTTTGAGGCGTTGGTCGATCGGGAATTCGGGGAAAAGGGTCTTGGCGATATATTTATCCTCCGCTACCGGTCCGGCCGACTTGTTGATGAACTTGTTGATGTCGATCGCGTTTCCGGTGAACCTTCCTCTTCCTCCGCTTCTTCCGCGGTTGAAGGTGTTGCTCCTGCCTCCTTGGTAACCGGATCCCGGTCCTCTTCTTTTGGGACCGCGTGGCCCGTTCGGTTTGAAATTCCTGCTTTGCATTGGGTTTTTGGCCTCGGGAGTCAGGGCACATAACAAGCCGGGGGACCGATAACGGTTCCTTGCTTTTATTTGCCAGGCTCTGGGCCGATGATTGTTGTTGTAGCTCCTTGCTAGAGGGCAAGGCTCAAAAAGTGATTCCGCTTGGCGGAAAAGTCCTCTCGTTCACCCGGGCTGAAAAGCTGCGGGCTTCGCTAAACAATGAAAATTAAAATCTATGTTTAGATACACGAGATAGTTCAAGGTATTAACATAGATGCTTATAGTAGCACGCTTGACTTTCCTTGTCAATAGGAGTATAATGTATAAAGAGGATGAAGAGGGGATTGGCAGTCCTTTCGAGCCTGAAATAAGGCATAATCTTCGAAACAACCAGAGAGAAGTCTCCGCTTGTGAGCGGGGGAAAGCGGGTGGAACCGCGGA
>LCPX01000003.1 GCA_001003855.1 Candidatus Moranbacteria bacterium GW2011_GWE1_49_15
AATTCCCGACGGACCACGATCCGCAACGGGAAGAAGGCTCATCGTCAAACGTTGAGCCTTTTAAATTTCCTTGAATCTTTGATTTATGGATGATAAACTTCAATTATTGAAAAAAGGGGCTGTAGTATACCGGTAGTACGCGTCCATGGCCCTGAAGTAAAATTTTCGGGATATAGTATAGTGGTAGTACGCGAGCATGGGGTGTTTGTAGCGGCGGTTCGATTCCGCCTATCCCGACAGAGACCGAAAATTTACTACAGGGTAAAGGTGGATGCCTGCCCCGTAGCGAGCTTTGCTCTGCTACCGGGGTAGACCGGGTTCGATTCCCGGCAGCCCGACAATATCTTTTTATGAATGAACTATTGAAGCATCAAAAATATCTTTTTCTTTTAGCGCATCCCGATGACGACGTATATTGTTGTGTTTTGGCAAGAAAGCTGGTTGATTTGGGGAAAGAAGTTTATTTTGTATATGCGACGAGCGGGGATTTGGGAGGAAACCCGCAGGAAAGAGAAAAGGAAGTCACAATTGCTGTGAAAAATATAGGAATTGTAAAGGAGCAGGTACATTTTTTGAGAATTTCTGAAGCTAGCTTGTTGGATAGGCTGTATGATGTTGTGAATTTAACATTGGAAATAGCAAGAAAAAATAACATTGATTGCATAGTAGGACAGGATTATGAGGGTGGACATGAAGGACATGATGCGGTAAGTTTTTGTGCGTCTGAGGCTATGAGGTTATCAGGAATGAAAAATCATTTTGTTTTTCCTGTTTATTATGGAAAGCCGGGAGAAAGAAAATGCGCCATGTTCAAACCTCAAAGAAAAGATTTTATAACCTTGGAATTTTCCGAGAAAGACAGGAATCTGAAAAAGGATATTCTTGGCGTATATGCGAGTCAAAGGGAATCATTTGAAAAGATTCGTCAATCGGACGATGGATATTATCCAAGATTGTTTTCAAGGGAGGTTTACTTTAAAATAAATGACCCAATCGATTTTAATGAAAAACCGACAAATGAAGTCGGATATGAACACCACAGGAACGGATTCAAATTTGATGATTTTAAAAACGCAGTAGAGAAATATAGGAAGCTGATATGAATATAATCGAAAAAGTAAAAAATTTCGTGGAGCAGGAATGCAGGAAGCCGGAAAGCAAATATGGCTTCGAGCCTTTCGAGTTCCATTTCGTTCCGGTGGTGAAATACGCGGAGCGTCTTTGCGACGAGTTAGGAGGGGATAAAGAAACCATCTTGGTCGCGGCGTGGATTCATGACATCGGTTCGATAATATACGGACGGGAAGACCACCATATCACCAGCGCTAAAGTTGCGGTGGAGAAATTGAACGGATTGGGATATCCGCCCGAAAAGACCGCCTTGGTGGAAAAATGCATTCTTAACCACAGGGGTTCGCAGGGAAAGGAGAGGGGAACTTTGGAGGAACAAATCGTGGCCGAAGCCGACGTTTTGGCGAACTTTGATGAAATTTCCGGCATTTTCAAAGCCGCTTTCGTTTACGAGGGTCTTACCCAGGCGCAGGCCAGGGAATCAGTCCTTCAAAAACTCACTAACAAATTTAACCAGCTTCATTTCGAAAAATCCAAAGAAATCATCCGCCCGAAATTCGAGGCGGTGAAGATTCTTTTGGAAAAATAGAAAATGAAAAGGGGTGCCCGGTTTCGGACGCCCCTTTCGGTTTACGCGACTTTTTTAACGGGATGTCTTTGCGCTACCGCCAATTCGGAGATGATCCTTTTCGCCATCTCGAGCGCCACGGAGACGTCTTCCATGTAGCGCTTGGAATCGGTACGGTGCCTGGCTTTTTGGGAAAGTATTCCCATGACCTCGGTTTCAGCTTCCCTGAATGCCACCCGGAGATCTTTGCAGGTAAAACCCCTTAGTTTTTTGGCTACCGTATTTGAAAAGAGAATTATTTCTTCGGGAATTTTCCTTTCAAGGCAGGTTACATGCGCCGTTATTTCCAGTAATATCCTTTTGATATCGCTTTTGATGGGTTCGTTCTCCGATCCGTTCATGATCGTCTCCTCCTGGCACTTTTCCTTGCCGTTGTGGTATATTTGACTCAGAGGGCCGTTTGGTTCCAAACGGAGCCTTCAAAATAATACAATAACCGCCGCGTAATACTTGCTACGCATGGCGTTTGAATTTTTTTTATGGCGAGAACCTGGACTGAGAAAACATTTTTCATGCTTTTGAAATTGGCGGCTGTTTTGGCGGTAGTTTTTGCCGGCTTTCATTTCAAAGATGCGAAGATAGGATACGTTTCCCCAGAGAAAATAGGGGAGGTGACGTCCGAGCTCGGCAAGCAGATAATCGAGACCAGGGAGAACCTTGAAAATAAATTCCCCCAACAAGAAGGTGCCGTCTCCAAGACATACCAATGGAAATACGCAGGGAAAAATTATGCGGTTTCGCAAACGCTATATTCCTCCGTCTATGAGTTCTATAGGTCGCAACCCAAGACGTACACCTATTTCAACGAACTGCCGGAAAATTGGGAAGAGGAATATTACGGCATGTTCGTGGCAGGCAGCGAGAAGGACGCTTTCATAGCCGAACTTTTGGATTCGATCGTGGTGCAAGGCAGGAAAAACAAGCTTACCGAGGATCAATTGGTGGAATTAATCCTTGCTTTCGTGCAGTCGATTCCTTATGACGACCAAAAGGCCGCGAACATACTTTCGCGCACCGGAAGCGAGACCATGGATTATCCATATGAAGTTCTTTTTGAAAACAGCGGAGTATGTTCGGATAAGAGTTTTTTGGCGACGGTGCTTTTCCATGAATTCGGTTACGGGACGGCGATTTTCGTTTTCGAGAATGAGAACCATATGGCCATCGGCATCCAATGTCCGAAGGAATATTCCGATTATGGCAGCGGATACTGTTTCGCGGAAACGACCAGCGTCGGCAACAAGATCGGAATCGTTCCGGACCTTAGGGCTAACGTCGGAAGCGCCGTCGGGGCGGAGCAGATCGCCTATTTCGATGAAGGAGCGAGCCAGCCTCCTTCCGCGACCAAGCTTACGGAAGTGAAAATTTTTCAAAAGACCGAAGGGAAAGAATATCGCGGAATCATCCAGACCGTCAGGACAAACAATGAGATCGCGACGCTGAAGAGCGAATTGGCCGTCTTGACCGCGGAGCTCAAGGGTCTCAAATCGGAAATAGACGAGGATGAAGAATATCTGGCCAGTAAGAAGAAGTCGTTGGAAAAATATCTCAAAAACGGCGAGATAGACAAATACAACAAGGAGGCCAAGAAATATAACGAAGCGCTTTCCGATTATGAAGACGAGATAAAATCCTACAATAAGAAAGTGAACAGTTTCAATGAGAAGGTTCAGGCGTGTGGTACAATTACATAAAGGAGTTTGTATTTAGTGTGGGAGTTTTTAATTTTTAATTATGAATTTCGAATTTCGATTGAATTTCTAATGTTTCAAAATTGAATGATTAAAACATTCAGATTTGATTCAAAATTCAAAATTGGAAATTCAGAATTTTGCAATATGGCACGAAAATTATTTTTGGATATCGAAACGATTCCGGCGGGAGAGGAGAGTTTGGAAAAATTGAAAATCCTTTATGATAAAAAAGGGAAAGAGGGGGAATCTTTCGAGGATTTCGTGGCCAAGACATCTTTCGACGGGACGTTCGGCAGGATCCTTTGCATAGGTTACGCGGTCGATGACCAGGCTTCGGACGTTTTTTACAATGAGGACAACGAAAGGAAGACACTCGAGGATTTTTGGGCGCTGGCCAGGACTTGCGGTCTTTTCGTGGGTCACAATGTGATGGATTTCGATTTGCGCTTCATCTATCAGCGCTCGATGGTATTGGGGGTGAGGCCTTCGGTCGACCTCAATTTCGCCAGGTATCGCAACTTTCCGATTTTCGACACGATGAGGGAGTGGACCAAATGGTCCATGGGGAACGTCGGACTCGAGGCCTTGGCGTTCGCGCTCGATATACCGTCGCCGAAGGGGGAAGGGATCGACGGTTCGCAAGTCTACGCCTTCTATAAGAATGGAAAAATAAAGGATATTTTGGAATATTGCAAAAGGGACGTGGACACGACCCGGGAGGTTTACAAGAAGATGACTTTCCAAAATCAGCCTACGTTATTTTAATTTAAGCGCAATATATGGATGGAAAAATAAAGCGTATCGGCAAGGGCGTCAATGAGCTCAATATGGAAATAAAAAAGAAGGTCGCGGGCTATATAACCGCCGGCTTCGGAGTGGTCGCCGGGCTCGCTTGGAACGACGCGATCAGGACTTTCATTGAGAAATATTTCCCGCAAAACGGGAGCACTATCGTCGCGAAATTCGTTTACGCTCTTTTCATAACACTGGTGCTTGTCATCGTTTCCGTTTATCTGGTCAGGCTATTGAACGTTTCAGGGAAAGGTGCGGAGCGGGAATAGGTTTTTCGAAGGATATGCAATTTCAAAAAACCCCGACAAGTCGGGGTTTTTGATATAAACACGGAGAATATCTGTACTATTGGACATAAATAATTAAGCACGAAATTATGCGGCAAGGAGGTGGAGCGACATGAAAAATCTTAACGTGTTCGACTGGATCGGTCTGATCCTGGTCGTTATCGGCGGAATCAATTGGGGGCTCATCGGGTTATTGAATTTCGATCTGGTATCGACTATTTTCGGCGATATGACTTTGGCCACCAGGATAATTTACGGGTCGGTAGGAGTCTCGGCTCTCTATCTGCTTTTCATGCTCGGGAATTTTTCAAAGAAATGAACGGGAATGAAAAAAGCTCCCCTTGGGGGAACTCTTTTCCTTCTATTTGGCGGGATTTATTTGGATTCGGTCTTCATGCACTTGGTGCAGATTTTCACCTTTTTCCCGTCGGTCTTTTTTGTCTGAAGATTTATTTGGAATTTCCTTCTGGACGCTATATTGGAATGGCTCCTGGAATTACCGGTGGCCGTCCCTCTTCCGCATACCTCGCATACTCTGCTCATATTCATGAAGCCCTTATCCCGCAGCTTGAAACATCAAAGGTTTCAGGTTATGGGTTCCGGGTTTTTGGGTTTGATTTATTACAGGTTTCATATTATCATAAGAAATGAATTTTGGCAAGGGATAATAACCATAACGCATAAAACATGAGGCATGGCACATGAAGAACGCGCTTGTCGGACCGTTCGGCCGCAAGCATAAGTGTCCCATGACCGATGATCCGAAATCCATGCTCAATGAAATCGTGCTCATAGTTTTCTATTTCGTAATACTGCTGTATTCGATCATAATCCACGAAGTCGCGCACGGCTGGGTGGCATTGAGACTGGGGGACCTTACCGCCAAGTATGCTGACAGGCTCAATCTCAATCCGATCAAGCATATCGATCCATGGGGTTCCGTGGCAATCCCTCTTTTTATGCTCGTCCTGACCGGATTCCAGTTCGCTTTCGGCTGGGCCAAGCCGGTGCCATATAACCCGTATAATCTCAAAAATCAGAAATGGGGCCCGGCACTCGTCGCTTTCGGGGGTCCGGGATCCAATATCGCCATAGCGCTGATCGCCGCGATTATGGGCAACCTCGTGGGGATACCCGATGCCCTCAAAGTGAGCATCATCGGTTCCGTCAGGATGGCGGACTGGTCGGGTTTGGCCGAGGTGATTTCCGGCTCTTTGGGCGCCATAGTTTTCGTAATCCTGGCCATGGTCATATTTTGGAACGTGATATTGGCTTTTTTCAATCTGATCCCCATCCCTCCGCTGGACGGTTCGAAGCTGCTTTTCTCGGTGTTCCCTATAAAAACCGAGACCATGATATTGTTGGAGCAATTCGGCTTCATGCTGCTGCTCTTCGTCATCTTTTTCTTGGCCGTCCCGTTGGGAATTTTCCTAAACATCATGTTGAACCTGTTTTACGGCATGACTCTCTAGGGCAGGTCCTTGCCATTGGCGATCGGGAATGTTGACAGTTTTTGGAAAGTTGTGTACTATTATTTTGCTGTACAAATGGCTGTTTTCATCGAGGAGTTGCTGGAAACCGCAAGCGGCATTTTTAATATTTTTTGTTTTTAAACTACGAATCTACCTCTATGCCTACAATCAACCAGCTTGTTAAGAAAAACAGAACATCAGCCAAGAAGAAATCGAAGTCACCGGCAATGACCTATGTTTTCAATACTTTGAAAAACAGGCCTAAGGATACGAACAGCCCGTTCAAAAGAGGCGTTTGCATCAAGGTCAGCACCACTACCCCGAAAAAACCTAACTCGGCTCTTCGAAAGATCGCCAGGGTAAGGCTTACGAACGGAATGGAAGTGACCGCTTATATCCCGGGAGTCGGACACAACCTCCAGGAGCACTCGATCGTCATGATCCGCGGAGGAAGAGTAAAGGATCTTCCTGGTGTCCGTTACCATATCGTCAGGGGAGTCCTGGACAGCGCCGGAGTGGAGGGCAGGAACAGGGGAAGGAGCAAGTACGGAGCTAAGAGACCTAAGGCCAAGACTGAATAATAATAACTTTGATATAAATTGAACTAAATCATTATGGCAAGAAGAGCAAGAAAATACGAAAAACACTGGAAGGCCGATTCGAGATACGGCAATCTTCTGGTAGGCCGATTCATCGGGCAGATCATGCAGGACGGAAAAAGAAGCACGGCTGAGACCGTCATCTACAAGGCTTTCGACGTTATCCATGACAGGACTAAAAAAGGAGGATTGAACGTGTTCGAGCAGGCCATCAAGAACGTCTCCCCTTTGTTGGAACTCAAGTCCAAAAGGGTCGGAGGAGCCAATTATCAAGTTCCTATGCAGGTGCTTGGAGAAAGAAGGCAAACTTTGGCGATACGCTGGATCTTGGCGGCTTGCCTCGGCAAGAAAGGAAAGGGAATGGCCGAGAAGCTCGCTGACGAACTTATCGACGCCGCCAACAAGACCGGAGCGGCCATGAAGAAAAGGGAGGACGTCCACAGGATGGCCGACGCCAACAAGGCTTTTGCACACTTTGCGTAAGTTTTTAAAAAGTTTTTAATAAAATCAAATATTGGCAGTCAAAATGAAGATGCCTGTTACGCAGGCATCTTTTAAAAAATATATCAACAATGTGCTTGTAATATATTTTGATTGTTAATTTAATTTCCACTATGCCGCGAAAGACACCAATCGACAAACTAAGAAACATCGGTATTATCGCCCACATCGACGCCGGAAAGACGACGACCACGGAGCGTATTTTGTTTTATACCGGAATCAGCCACAAAATCGGAGAGGTTCACGAGGGTGAAGCCACGATGGATTGGATGGAGCAGGAAAGGGAGCGAGGAATCACGATCACTTCCGCCGCTACCACTTGCATGTGGAAAGACCATCAGATCAACATCATCGACACTCCCGGACACGTGGACTTCACAGTGGAAGTGGAAAGATCCCTTCGTGTGCTTGACGGAGGAGTCGTCGTTTTCGATGGAAAGGAAGGTGTGGAGCCGCAATCGGAAACCGTTTGGAGGCAGGCTGAAAAATATCACGTGCCGAGGATCTGTTTCATAAACAAAATCGACAAAGAGGGGGCGAATTTCGAGAACGCTCTCGCTTCGATTTGGAACAGGCTTACCCCTAACGCCGTCGCGGTGCAGCTGCCTATCGGAGAAAGAGGCGAGTTTTCCGGAGTGATCGATCTGATGAAAATGAAGGCGTATACCTTCGACGGTCCCATGGGGGAAATCGTCATCGAAGGAGAAATTCCAGCCGACCAATTGGATAAGGCCAAAGAGTGGAGGGAGAAGATGGTTGAGAAGATCGCTGAATTCGACGACGCCCTTACTGAGAAATATTTGGGAGGAGAGGAAATAACCGTCGAAGAGCTCAAGGCTGTCCTTCGAAAAGGGGTTATCGAGACAAGACTCATCCCTGTTTTCACCGGTACTGCTCTTAGGAACAAGGGAGTGCAGTTGATTCTGGATGCCGTTCTTGACTATCTTCCGTCGCCGATCGACATCCCGGCCGTTGCAGGAATCAATCCGAAAGACGGAACCGAGATGCTCAGAAACGCTTCCGACGAGGAGCCTTTCTCAGCCCTTGCCTTCAAGGTGGCTACCGATCCTTTCGTGGGACAATTGACCTTCTTCCGTGTTTATTCCGGGACGCTTAAGGCCGGATCATACGTTTTGAATGCCACCAAGGGTGAGAAGGAGAGAATCGGACGAATCTTGCAGATGCATGCCAACCACAGGGAAGAAATCCAAGACATTTATGCCGGAGGAATCGGGGCTTTGGTCGGAATGAAGAATACTACGACCGGAGACACCCTTTGTGATGAAGCTAAGCCCGTGATTTTGGAAGCTATCACTTTCCCCGAGCCCGTTATCGATATCGCGGTTGAGCCGAAGACGAAGGCCGACCAGGAGAAAATGGGAGTAGCTCTTCGAAAACTCGCCCAGGAAGATCCGACTTTGAGGCTTCGAACGGACGAGGAGAGCGGACAGACTATCATTTCCGGAATGGGAGAGCTTCACTTGGATATCATCATTGATAGGATGAAGAGGGAATTCAAGGTTGAGGCGAACATCGGACAGCCGCAGGTGGCTTACCGTGAAACGATCAAGACATCCGCCGAGGCCGAAGGTAAATATATCAAACAGTCCGGAGGACGCGGACAATACGGACATTGCTGGCTCAAGGTTGAACCTCAGGAAGAAGCCGGCAAGGGATTCGAGTTTGTCGACGCCATCAAAGGAGGAGTCATTCCCCAGGAATTCATCCCCGCAGTCGGCAAAGGCGCCAAAGAAGCTTCAAGTAACGGTGTCGTCGCCGGTTATCCGATGGTGGATATCAAGGCTACGCTCTACGACGGATCATTCCATGAAGTCGACTCGTCCGAAGCGGCCTTCAAAATCGCCGGATCTATGGCCTTCCAGGAGGCTGTCAGGAGAGCCAATCCGGTATTGCTCGAACCTATAATGAGCGTCCAGGTAACCTGTCCGGAACAGTTCATGGGAGATGTAGTAGGAGATGTGAACTCAAGGCGAGGAATTATCAAGGATATCAATGATCGCGGAGAGGGAAATGCCAGAGTCAAGGAAATCAACGCCGAAATCCCATTGGCTTCCATGTTCGGGTACGCTACCCAGCTCCGATCCATGACCCAGGGAAGGGCTAGCTACTCCATGGAATTCGGGCATTATAACGAGGTGCCGAAGAACGTGGCGGAAACAGTGGCGGCCAAAGCGAAATAAGCCAAGAATAAGGCATTTTTTCGATAATAGTTATTGTTAGAGGGGCGCCAAGGTGTGACACTTGACAATAAATACATATCGTGTAAGATGACTAGGTGCTTAATTTCCGAAAAGGAAGCCTTAAATTTGCAAGAATTTTTATATTGTTTTATAATATAAAAATCGTTAAATAAGTAATAAATAAAACCATTCGCGTTTTGCGGGGCCTTCCGGGCCCGCGAAAGATGTGAAAAACCAATATGGCAGCAGAACAATACGTACGCTCAAAACCGCACGTCAATGTAGGAACAATCGGACACGTCGATCACGGTAAGACCACTCTTACTGCAGCTCTTTTGCACGTGCTCAGTCTTAAGGGATTCGCAAAGGAAAAGAAAGTTGATGAAATCGATGCAGCTCCCGAGGAGAAGGAACGCGGAATCACCATCGCGACAGCCCATTGCGAATACGAATCGGAAGCAAGGCATTACGCTCACGTTGACTGCCCTGGACACGCTGACTATATCAAGAACATGATTACCGGTGCCGCCCAGATGGACGGAGCTATCTTGGTTGTAAGCGCGACTGACGGTCCTATGCCACAGACAAGGGAACACATCCTTCTTGCAAGACAGGTAGGTGTGCCTCAGATCGTGGTTTTCATCAACAAGGTTGATATGGTTGATGATCCTGAATTGGTTGAATTGGTTGAAGCCGAGGTAAGGGAGCTTCTTTCTAAATATGAATTCGACGGAGACAATGCCAAGGTCATCCGCGGATCAGCCCTTAAAGCCCTTGAAAGCGCATCCTTGGAGGATGAAGCTGCCAAGCAGGTACTTGACTTGGTTGCCGCTCTTGACGAGCAGATCCCTGAACCGGTTCGTGATATCGACAAGCCATTCCTTATGCCTATCGAAGACATCTTCTCAATCGAAGGACGCGGAACGGTTGTTACCGGAAGAATCGAGAGAGGTGTGGTAAATGTCAACGGCGAAGTTGAAATCGTCGGACTCAGGCCTACGGCTAAGACCGTGGTTACCGGAATCGAGATGTTCAATAAGCAGCTCGACAGGGGACAAGCCGGAGACAACGCTGGACTTTTGATCAGAGGTATCAAGAAGGAGGACGTAGAAAGAGGTCAAGTTCTTGCAAAACCAGGATCGATCACCCCGCATACTGAATTCGAAGGAGAAGTTTACATCCTTTCCAAGGAGGAAGGTGGAAGACACACTCCGTTCTTCAAGGGATACAAACCTCAGTTCTACATCAGGACGACCGATGTGACCGGAGAAGTCATCCTTCCTGAAGGAACCGAGATGGTTATGCCTGGAGATACAATCAAACTTAACATCAAACTTATCTCACCTGTAGCTATGGAAGAAGGAATGAGATTCGCTATCCGCGAAGGTGGAAGAACCGTAGGTGCCGGTGTTACTACGAAGATCGTAAAGTAATCTTGAGGGAACCTTGCGGATATGAGCGAAAGTTCATATCCGCGGATGTTCACTTAAACAAGTATAAATTAAATAATTTTTGACACCGATGGTAGCGAAAAAAACAGAAAAAGATCAATCCAGTCGCATAAGGATCAAGATTAAGGCTTACGACAACAAAGTTATAGATCAGTCAGCCAGAAAAATCGTGGAAACTGCCGAGAGAACCGGAGCTACGATTACCGGGCCCGTGCCTCTTCCAACGGAAATCCATAAGGTGACCGTGAACAAATCAACATTTGTCCACAAAGACGCCAGGGATCAGTACGAAATGAGGGTGCATAAGAGATTGATCGATATTTTGGAGCCTACCCCTAAAACGATCGAGAGTCTGACCAACCTTGATTTGCCGGCCGGAGTGGATATCGAGATAAAGATGTGACGCTGCCAAGAAAGGCGCGTGCTAAGGAACGGAGGTGATGTGAATTTGAAAATATAAGCACTAGTTAAAGTCCTGGAGATCGGGATACTCAACTAGCCAGAAGTTTGCCCTCACAAAAGGGTTCGGAAACTGGCTCGTTGGCCAGTTTTCTTGCTAAAAGGAATTAAATTAAAGTAATAGAAAGCCATGAAATTCATTATCGGAAAAAAATTGGGGATGACGACCATATATGACAAGGAGGCGGGAGCGCTGAATGTTACCTTGATCGAATGCGAACCCAACAAGGTGTCAACTTTGAGAACGAGCGAAAAAGACGGATATGACGCGGTCCAGCTCGAAGTCCAGAAGACGAAGAACAAGGTTTTCAAGAAGGAATTCAGAATTGGAGAGGCCAGCGAAGCCAAGACGGGAGACGCCTTGACCATCGAGGCTTTTGAAATCGGAGACAAGGTGAAGATAAGCGGAATCACGAAGGCTAAAGGATTTCAGGGAGTCGTCAAGAGGCATGGATTCAAAGGATCCCCTAAGACTCACGGACACAAGCATGATCTTCGCGCGCCTGGTTCCATCGGAGCCCAGCAACCCCAGCACGTCATCAAAGGGAAAAGGATGGCCGGGAGAATGGGAGGAAAAAGGGCCAGCTCGCTGAATGTGAAGATCGCGTACATCGATAAGGAAAAGAATATCCTGGGAGTAAAAGGAGCCGTCCCCGGAGTAGCGGGAAGAATAGTCGAGATAGTAGGTTAAGATCCATAAGAATAAATAGAAATTAGAATTCAAACGATATGGCTAAGATTTCAGTTCACAATCTAGAAGGAAAAAAGGTGGAGGAGATGGAAGTTTCCGATTCAGTCTTCGCCTTGCCGAAAAATGACGATCTCCTGCATCAGGTTTTCGTGGCTATTTCCGGCAACAGAAGGTTTTCCATCGCGCACACCAAAGACAGATCCGAGAGGGCTGGATCGGGCAAGAAGCCTTGGAAGCAGAAGGGAACTGGAAATGCCAGGGTCGGAGAGAAAAGGAATCCGGTTTGGAGGAAGGGAGGAGTCGCTTTCGGACCGACGAAGGATAGGAATTTCAGCAAGGATATCAATAAGAAAATGAAGCAGAAAGCCGTCCTTATCGCCTTGAGCGAGAAAATCAGAAGCAATGACCTCGTTGTCATAAGTGATTTGGAGATCAAGAGCAAGAAGACCAAGGAATTCGCAAATGCTCTTTCAAACCTGAACATTTCCGGAAAAACCTTGATCGGATTCGAAGATTCGGAGAAGGGAATGAGGGCATATTCGAGGAATATAGAAAACATAACCAACGTTTTCACGAAGAATCTGAACGTGTACGACCTGTTGAACAATAAGACGTTGGTCCTGAGTAAGTCATCTATCAAATATATTGAAGATAAGAACCAAGGAAAGTAATAATTTTATAGATCTCCCGAGTTATGGCAATATTTAGCAAAGAAAAAACAGAAGAAAAAGAAGAGGAAAAGAAAACTCCTGTAAAAAACAGCGAGGCCAAGAAAAAGAAGGCCGAAGCAGTTTTGAATACGAAAAATTCCCATATCGCGTATAGTGTCCTGATCGAGCCTTGGATTACCGAGAAATCCCACGCTATGATGGGCGTCAACAAGTACGTCTTCAAGGTTTCCAAAACCGCTTCGAAGACCGACGTGAAAAAGGCGATAGAAGGAATGTACGGAGTCAAGGTGGAAAAGACCGCGGTTGTGAATATTCCATCCAGGACGAAGAATTTCGGCAGACACGCCGGAGTGAAGGCGGGATTCAAGAAGGCTGTCGTGACGCTTAAGTCTGGCGACTCGATAGAATTGTTCGGAGGAGCGCAATAAGAATAATTAATATAGTGCGGAAAATTAAGTTTTGAAATTTCGAATAATATGGCAATCAAAGTTTATAAAAAGAATACAGCGGGAAGAAGGAACATGTCGATCGTCAAACCGGACGAGCTTACCGACAAGAAGCCGGAAAAGAAGCTGTTGGCGAAACTTTCCAAAAAATCCGGAAGGGCTAATGGAAAAATCGCGGTCCGTCACAAGGGTGGAGCCCACAAGAGAAGATACAGGCTGGTTGATTTTAAGCAGGACAAACTTGATGTTCCTGGAAAGATCGCCGCTATCGAAAAGGATCCGAACAGGAGCGCCCTCATAGCGTTGGTCCATTATATGGACGGTGAGAAGAGATACGTTTTGGCCAGCGAAGGCATGAAGATGGGCGTCGAGATCGTCGCTTCGGAGAAAGCCGAGATAAAGAAAGGAAACAGGACGAAATTGAAAAATATTCCGGTAGGAACGATAATCTCCAATTTGGAAATGGTTATCGGAAAAGGAGGGCAAATCGTGAGGAGCGCCGGAAGCGCGGCAACGCTCATGGCTGTCGATGAAAAGTTGGCCCAGGTCAAGCTTGCTTCGGGTGAGATACGTCTTCTCAGCAGGGAGTGTTTCGCGACTATCGGTCAGGTCAGCAATTTCGAACACGGTGCCGAAAAAATCGGAAAGGCCGGAAGAAACAGACATAAAGGAAAGAGACCGGCTGTCAGGGGAAGCGCCATGAATCCGGTTGACCATCCGCACGGAGGAGGAGAAGGAAGGCAGGGAATCGGTCTAAAATATCCTAAGACCCCTTGGGGAAAACCTGCTCTCGGAAAAAAGACCAGGAAGAAATCGAAATACAGCGACATGTTTATAGTTAAAAGGAGAACTAAGAAGAAATAATAACGAAAAATTATGGCTAGAAGTCTAAAAAAGGGACCATACGTGGATGAAAGGGTGATCAAGAAGGTTAAGGATGCCAAGCCCGGTCAGCGTATAAAAACTTGGTCAAGGGCGTGCACCATTTCTCCGGAAATGATCGGATTCACGTTCGATGTGCACAACGGCAGGCAGTTTACCGCCGTTTATGTGACCGAGGAGATGGTCGGACATAAGCTGGGGGAATTCGCTCCGACGAGGACTTTCAACAGGCACGGAGGAAAGATGCAGAAGGAAATGGAAACAGCCGCAAAGCAGAAGGCCCAGGATGCCGCAAAGGCCGCCAAGGTCGAGCCTGCGAAGAAGAAGTAGTGCTTGCGACTCGCAATTGATAAGAAATATTGAAGATAATTAGCGATAAAATTAGAGAAGCTTAGGATAAAAAATCATATGAAAGTAGAAGCAACACTCAACAACTTAAGAATATCCCCAAGGAAAGTCAGATTGGTGACCAACCTTATCAAAGGCATGGATGCGAACAACGCATTGGTGCAGCTTTCGCACGCCATCAAGGGTTCAAGCAGGCCCGTCGAGAAACTTCTAAGAAGCGCGCTGGCCAACGCCGAGAACAATTTCGGTTTGGATAAGGATAATATGTTCGTTTCCGACGTACAGGTGGGAGAGGGTCCTATTTTGAAGAGATGGCTTCCGAGGGCGCAGGGGAGAGCCACCCAGCTTCTCAAGAGAACTTCCAATATCTATATGACTTTGGATGAGAGAATCGAAGGAATGGGAAAGAAAAAGGCACAGGTCAAGAAGGATGTGAAAAAAGAAGAGGCAGTCGAAGAGCCGAAGGCTGAAGCCAAGGATGAAAAGAAAGCGGTCGCGCCTAAGGCCAAGATGGAGAAGAAAGCTTCAGCCAAAGGGGCGAAGGGAGGATTCTCCAAAAAGGTTTTTCAGAGGAAATCGGCATAACGAAAATAGAACGATTTAATTAAATTAGAAAATTATCATAAAGTTGTATGGGAAAGAAAGTTAATCCAACAGGACTCAGGCTAGGAATCACCACTACTTGGAAATCGAAGTGGTTTTCAGCGAGAGGATATGCAAAAAACCTAAAACAGGACGTGGAGATCAGGGATCTTGTTTCGAAGCGTTGGAAGACCGCTTCTATTGCTGAAGTTGGACTTGAAAGATCTGCCAATACAATAAAGGTTGTCATAAAGACATCGAGACCCGGAGTTCTGATCGGAAGAGGGGGGACCGGAATCGAAGATATCAGCAAGGCCATCAAGGAGAAATTTTTCGCCAACAAGAAAGTCGACCTCAAGATCGAAGTTCAGGAGGTGAAGCAGTTCGAGGAGAATGCCATGTTGGTAGCCCAGAGCGTGGCCGAACAATTGGAAAAAAGGGTCGCTTTCAGGAGGATTTTGAAATCCACTCTGGATACTGTTGAAAAAAATAAGAATGTCAAAGGAGTCAAGATCGAGGTTTCCGGAAGGTTGGGAGGAGCGGAAATGTCCAGAAGGGAGTGGCTTTCCAGAGGAACTGTTCCCCTGCACACCCTGAGGGCTGACATCGATTTCGCCAGATACACCGCGTTTACCACCTATGGAGCTATCGGAGTCAAGGTTTGGATTTACAAGGGAGAGATTTTTAATAAATAATTCGGAAATTTGATTTTCATATTTCGATTTTAGGAAAAAGCATATGTTGATGCCAAAAAAAGTAAAACACAGGAAGATTCACAGAGGCGGAGCCATCAAAGGTGTTGCCACTAAGGGCAACCAGGTGAGTTTCGGGAGCTTCGGCCTTCAGGCTGCGACTTCCGGACTTATTTCTTCCAGGCAGATCGAGGCTGCCCGTCGAGCGATGACCAGATATATAAAAAGGGGAGGAAAGATCTGGATCAGGATTTTTCCGGACAAGCCGATGACCAAGAAGGGAAGCGAAGTTCCGATGGGTAAAGGAAAAGGAAGCGTGGACCATTTCGTGGCCAAGACCAAGCAGGGAAGGATCCTGTTCGAAATGGATGGAATCACCGAGGACATCGCCAAGGAGGCAATGAGGTTGGCATCGCACAAGCTTTGCGTGAAGACGAAATTCATCGTCAGGCAGAAGTAATATCTATAAAATAGGAGCAATATTATGAAAATAGGTGAAATCAAAGACATGAAAAAAGAGGAACTCAAGAAGTTCATCGAGGAAAAGAGAGCGCTGGCCGTGAAGCTCCGATTTGATATTGCCTCAAAACAGCTCAAAAACCACAGGGAATACAGGAATACCAGGAAAGATATCGCCAGGGCGCTGACGGTTTTGGGAAAGATGGACGAAGCGAACATCGCATAATTTCAATAATACATAGTAAAAGGCATGGAAAATAACGTAAAAAAAGTCAAAAAGGGAAAGGTCGTAAGCGATTCTATGGACAAGACCGTCGTCGTCGCTATCGATACTCTTAAGACCCATTCGAAATATCTCAAGAAGTACAAATCCACCAAGAAGTACAAGGTCCATGACGGGGAAAATACCTTCAAGAAGGGCGATGTCGTGGAATTCGTGGAATGCGCCCCTATGAGCAAGGGAAAAAACCACATCGTTTTGAATAAATAGGATAAGGAATAATTAGAATAATTAAGCGGTTATGATTCAAGCAGAAACAAAATTAAAGGTAGCTGACAATTCCGGAGCGAAAGTCATCGAATGCTTCAAGGTTTTGGGCGGAACCAGAAGGAGATACGCCTCAATCGGGGATGTTATCGTGGCTTCGGTCAAGTCCTCCGAACCAAGAGGGATGGTGAAAAAAGGTGATAAGGTCAGGGCCGTGATAGTCAGGCAGAAGAAATCCCTCAGAAGGAAAGACGGATCATATATCAGATTTGACGAGAACGCCGCCGTCATTGTGGATGGCCAGGAGCCTAAGGGAACCCGTATATTCGGACCTATCGCCAGGGAACTCAGGGAGAAGGGATATAGCAAGATAGTTTCGCTTGCCCCGGAAGTGCTGTAAGAATAATTTTAGATAAATTTTGATTTTGAGCATAAGGATAAACAATATGAGAATAAAAAAAGGAGATCAGATACAAGTAATCGCCGGGAAATACAAGGGCAAGAAAGGGAAAGTGACCCGCGTTCTGCCTGCCTTGGGAAAGATCGTTGTTGATAAGATCAACATGGTCAAAAAGCATTCCAAGCCGAAAAGGGAAGGCGAGAAGGGACAGATAGTGGAGATCGCCGCTCCTTTCGATGTTTCCAACGCGATGATTGTTTGTCCGAATTGCGACAAAATGACCAGAGTCGGATATGCGGTGAAGGACGGAGACAAATCCAGGGTCTGCAAGAAATGCAACAAGGAGTTTTAATTAGATTTGATATAAACTAAATCACTATGAAAGTCGTTTCAACGAAAGAAAAATATACTAAGACCGTCGCTGCCGAAATGGAGAAGCAGTTCGGCTACGGCAATGTCATGGCTGTCCCGAAGATATTGAAGGTGACTGTCAATGTCGGAACCGGAAAGATAGGCAAGGAGGGAGACAGGACACAGGAAGTCTTCGACTCCGTGATGTCCATCGCCGGACAAAGACCGGTCAAGACCAAGGCGAAGAAAGCCATCGCCGGATTCAAGACCAGGGAAGGCATGGAAGTCGGAATCAAGGTCACTCTCAGAGGTAAAAGGATGTGGTCTTTCATGGATAGGTTGATCAACGCGACTCTTCCCAGGACCAAAGATTTCCAGGGCATACCCGTTTCTTCGGTTGATTCGAATGGAAATCTGAATATCGGAATAAAGGAACACGTCATTTTCCCGGAAATATCCCCAGAGCACGTGAAGACTATATTCGGAATGCAGATAACGGTGACATCGACGGCCACAAACAAGAAAGAGGGAGTCGAGCTGTATAGACTGTTGGGATTCCCATTAAAAAAGGATTAACTATAAAGTAAAAGTAACAGATAAAGCAATATGGCAAAGACATCAACAGAGGCAAGAGCATTGAAAGCGCCTAAGTTCTCGACAAGGATCGTGAGAAGGTGTTGGAGGTGCGGAAGAAAGCATGGATATTTGCGAAAATTCGAAATTTGCAGGATATGCTTCCGTGAACTTGCGAGCAAGGGAGAGATTCCGGGTGTGAAGAAAAGCAGTTGGTAGGGAACACGCCGGAAAAATAATTTTGATAAATGATAATTGATTTAATTTTGAATTCACAATAAAAGCGTATGTTAGATACAATCAGCGACATGCTCACCAGGATAAGAAACGCCCAGATGGCCGGACACGAGGAAGTGGAAATCCCATTCTCCAAGTTGAAATTGGCTATCGCGAAGATTCTGGAGGAGAAAAATTTCATAGAGTCGGTTGAGAAGGACGGAGAGGGCACTGGTAAGAAGGTCCGCATCCAACTTAAATATGAGAACATTTCCAATAACAAAAGGGTTCCTTTCATAAAAGGCATCAGGAGGGTAAGCCGTGAAGGACAGAGGATATACGCCAAGAAGAGCGAGATCAAATCCGTCAAGAACGGGTACGGTTTCTCGGTAGTCTCGACGTCCAGAGGTGTGATGACCGGAGAGAGCGCCAGGAAGAACGGTTTGGGAGGAGAGGTTATCTGCGAAGTCTGGTAAAAATAAGATTAATAAAGTAATTTAGCGAGAAATACAATGAGTAGATTAGGAAAAAGACCAATAGCCATTCCTTCCGGCGTTACCGTCGAAATTAAAGACAATACCGTTTCAGTCAAGGGTCCGAAAGGGACGCTTTCCTTTGAATTCAAAAACGAGGTCGCGGTCAAGGTTTCTCCTGAAGAAGGAGTCGTAGTTGAAAAGAAAGGCAAAGCCAAGGACGCTCCTGCAATCTGGGGAACCACTGCCAGGATGATCGAAAATATGATCGTCGGGGTGACCGCGGGATTCCAGAAACAACTTGAATTAAACGGTGTCGGCTTTAGGATGGCGCTGGCCGGAAAAAAGATAAATTTGGCCCTTGGTTTTTCCCATCCGGTGGAAGTCGAGGTGGTTGAAGGAATAGACGTCAAGATCGAGGGGAACACCATGACCGTCGCGGGAATAGACAAGCACGCGGTGGGCCAGTTCGCCGCCAACATAAAGAAATTGAAGCCCGTGGAGCCATACAAAGGCAAGGGATTTAAATACGTAGGCGAGTTTGTCAGAAGGAAGGAAGGAAAGAGATCGGCGGCCTAAGAACCAGCAATATAATATTTGTTAAATAATTTGGACTATGAAGAAAATAGATAAAAAAGAATTGAGGCTGAAAAGGAGAAGGAGGGTCAGGGCTAAGGTTTCCGGAACTTCCGAGAGACCCCGTTTGGCCGTTTATAAGAGCCTGACCAACATCTATGCCCAGCTTATTGACGATGTGAACGGAAGGACATTGGCCCAGGCCAACATCAAGGAAATCACAAAGTCCAAGAATGATATGGACGGGGCGACGCAGGTCGGAAAGCTTATTGCCAAGAAAGGCAAGGAAGCCAAGATCGAGGACGTGGTTTTCGACAGGGGAGGATATAACTACCATGGCAAAATCAAAGCTTTGGCTGACGGAGCCAGGGAGGGCGGTCTTAAATTTTAATCGGAAATAGCTAATCAGAATAAATATGTCCAATAATAAAAACACCAGGAGACCTAAGAGGAGGGAAAAACCGGAATTCGAACAGAAACTTCTTGACCTAGCCCGCGTAACCCGCGTAGTCAAAGGAGGAAGAAGGTTCAGGTTCAGGGCTACTTTGGTTATCGGCGACAGGAAAGGCCAGGTCGGAGTCGGCGTAGCCAAGGGAGTCGACGTTTCCGATTCCATCCAGAAAGCTTTCAACGATGCCAAGAAAAACCTTCTCAAGGTCAAGCTTCAGGGAAATACCATCCCTCATGATGTGACCAAGAAGCTTGGAAGCGCGAAAGTCCTTCTTAAGCCCGCATCCGAAGGACGTGGAATCATCGCCGGCGGAGCTGTCCGCGCGGTGGTGGACCTTTCCGGAATCAGGGATATCGTTTCGAAGTCGCTGGGATCCTCAAACAAGCTGAATGTCGCAAGGACCACTATCGAGGCATTGAGGGAACTCAAGGAGCCCAGGGAGGTCAAGGAGGAGAAATAAGGGAATAAATGTTTAATTAATATAGACGGTTATGCAAATTCATCAGCTTGATACTAAAAAGCGAAAAGCTAAAAAGACCATCGGCCGCGGAGGTAAAAGGGGGACCTACTCCGGAAAAGGAAACAAGGGTCAGAAAGCGAGAAGCGGCGGCTCCATGGATCCTCTTTTTGAGGGAGGACGTTCTTCCTTGATCGAGAGATTGAAGAAGGTCAGGGGATTCAAATCCATCCGCTCGAAAAAAACTATCGTGAAATTGGAAGTGCTGGAGGGCAAGTTCAAAGATGGAGACAAGATAACGCCACAGAGTCTTTTGGAGGCCAAGATCGTCGACAAGAACGAGGTCGCCAAGGGCATCAAAATACTCTCTACCGGTTCCATAACGAAGAAACTGGTCATAGACAAAGGAATACTTCTTTCAAAATCCGCAAAGGATGCTATCATTAAGGCAGGCGGAGAGATAGCGGAATAAGCAAACTCCGACCTACGGTCGGTTATCCCGACCCGAAAGGTCGGGATTTCTTGTTTTCCAGTCACGTCTGCGCGCCGTGGCAGCGATCCAATCGGCGCCGACGCCTATAATAAAAACCATAAAATTTCGTAAACCAAAAAAATGCTAGATAAAATCAAGCAGATATTCAAAGTCAGAGAGCTCCGCAACAAGATATTGTTCATCGTGGCCATTTTGGTCGTGTTCAGGGTCGCCGCGAACATCCCTTTGCCCTGGGTCAACACGGAACAGCTCAAGCAGCTTTTCGAGGGAAACCAATTCCTGGGACTTTTGAACATCTTTTCGGGGGGAGGGCTTTCGAACATCTCGATAGTCCTGCTGGGAGTGGGCCCTTACATCACGTCTTCCATCATCATGCAGCTTCTGACCATGATCGTCCCGAGAGTGGAGCAGCTGTATAAAGAGGAGGGGGAGGCCGGCAGGCAGAAATTCAATATGATAACCCGTTGGATTACAGTTCCCTTGGCGGGCCTTCAGACTTCGGCCATGATAGCCCTTTTGAAATCACAGAACGTTTTCGGGCAATTGGACGCGTTCCAGACGACCTCGATCATCATAATCGCCATAGCCGGAACGGTTTTCCTGATGTGGCTCGGAGAACTGATCACCGAAAAAGGAATCGGAAACGGCGTGTCCTTCCTTATTTTCGCAGGTATCGTGGCGAGTTTGCCAAGCTTGGTTTCGCAGCTTCTGCTGACTTTCGATTCGACCCAGCTCTTCACTTACATCCTTCTTTTGGCCGCATCGCTGGTGACGGTCGCGGGAGTGGTCATGATAACCGAAGGACAGAGGAACATTCCGGTTTCCTATGCCAAGAGGATCAGGGGAAGCAAGACCTACGGCGGTTCTTCGACCCATCTGCCGCTCAGGGTCAACCAGGCGGGGGTAATCCCGATAATCTTCGCCATTTCCATCATGCTTTTCCCCAGCATGTTGGCCAACTTCCTCGTGCAGGTCGATAATGAAACCGTGGTGAGTTTCGCCAATTTCGTGAACAATCTTTTCCAGAACCAGCTTTTCTACGGAGCCATGTATTTCGTGCTGGTCGTGCTGTTCACTTATTTCTATACCGCAGTAGTCTTCGATCCGAATAAGATTTCCGAGAATCTTCAAAAGCAAGGGGGTTATATTCCGGGAATCAGGCCTGGAAAGCCTACTTCCGAGTTCCTCTACAAGATCATGAACAGGATCACCCTGGCTGGCTCGATGTTTCTGGGAACGATAGCCGTGCTGCCGCTCATAGTCCAGGGCCTCAGTGGAGTGAGTACCTTCACTATAGGAGGGACCAGTATCCTGATCGTGGTGTCCGTCGTGATCGAAACGATCAAGCAGATCGAGGGGCAGATGGTGATGAGGGATTACGAAGGATTTTAGTAAAAAATTAATGCTCTTAATCGTGAAACTGGAAAAAATCCAGTTTTCATGTTGGAAAAATAAAAAATGAACCTACTCATATTCGGACCGCAGGGAAGCGGAAAGGGAACCCAGGCCGACATTCTGGCTGAAAGATTCAACCTCGCGCACATCGAAACCGGGCAGATATTCCGCGACATGGCATTGGAGGACAACGAGCTTGGAAGAAAGATAAGGGAGCTCAACGAAAGGAAGGAGATGGTCCCCGACGAAATCACCCTGGAAGTTTTGAAAAGCCATATAGCGAAAGTGCCGATGGACAGGGGGATTATCATCGACAGCGCCCCGCGCACTCCGGGACAGATCGAAGGGGTGGAGAGAATGCTAGGGAAAATCGGTAGGGATATCGACAAGGCTGTTTACATTTCGCTTCCCTACGAGGAATCGATAAATCGCATCTCCAAGAGGATGGCCTGTTCGGTATGCAGGATCCATGTCGTCATGGGGAAGGACATAGTTGACAAGGAAGATCCATGTCCGGCCTGCGGCGGAAAGGTGATCCAAAGAGGAGACGATACCCCGGAAGGGATCGCGAAAAGGCTCAAGACATTTTACGAAATAACCGTTCCCGTTATAGAATACTATAAGGACAAGGGGATGCTTATCGAGGTGGACGGTCTGGGATCGGTAGAAGAGGTAAGCGCTGAAATCATAAAAAAATTGGAGAAATAGATGCCAGATATCGCTATCAAAACCGAAAAGGAAATAACGATCATGCGCGAGGCCGGCAGGAGGCTTTGCGCTGTCATGGACGAGCTGGAAAAGAAGGTCCAGCCCGGCATAAGCACGCATGAATTGGACAAGCTCGCCGAAGAGCTTGTTTTTGCAAACGGGGGAGCGCCGGCTTTCAAGGGATATGGCGAGCGGTCCAATCCTTTTCCGGCTACCATTTGCGCCTCGGTCAACGACGAAATCGTGCACGGGATTCCAAGCACTGAAACCGTCCTTTCCGAGGGGGATATTTTGAAAATAGACATCGGCATGAAATATCAAGGCTTTTTCGTCGATATGGCCAGGACTTTCGCGGTGGGAAAAATAAGCCGAGAGGCGCAGAATTTGATCGCGGCGACGGAAGAGTGTTTTTGGGCCGGAGTGGGGGCTATGAAACCGGGAGCAAGGCTGAGCGACTATTCCAAGGCTGTGGAGGGATACATAAAGGAAACTCCGTATTCTATCGTCAGGAACCTGGTAGGGCACGGAATCGGCAGGGAGCTCCATGAGGAACCCCAGATCCCGAATTTCTATGATGGCTCGATGCCGGATTTCGAATTGGAAGCCGGGATGACTTTGGCCTTGGAGCCTATGATTAATGAAGGAATTCATCAGACCAGGATCGGCAAAGACGGTTGGGTGTTCGAAACGGCGGACGGAAAACTTTCAGCGCATTATGAAAATACTATTTTGATAAAAGAAGACGGGGTCGAGGTTCTGACTATATCGCGGTAAATAAAGAAAAAACCCCGGACGCGCTAAGTATAGCGGCCGGGGAGTGAAGCACTTTTCATTTGAAAAATTCGGGGTCGGGGTTTTCACTGTTGGAGAAAATCATCAACAGATGTTCACCCTCGATTTGGAAAGCTTCCTTGGTCTTGGCATCGGAAGTTTCCATTACCACCAGGTCTTGCGGGTGGGTGGCTAGATATTTTTCAATATCCAGCTTCTCCGGGTTTTCCCTCGCGACATGGATGAAAGCGTAAAACACCCTCATCTTCTCGGTTTTTTGCGAGAGCTTTTCCTTCACTTCCTTGCTCAGGAACTTGGCGTTGGCCGGCAACTGTCCGTAAGCATAGGTCTTCATGACAGGTTTGCTGTCGACGCTATGGAAAACGAACAGGGCGACCAACAGTGCTGCGAGCAGAAGAGCGGTGAAGCGGATGGCGGTTTTCATTGGTTATTCCTCCCTTTTTCAAATATGAGTTTTATAGGTACTTCTATCCATTATATAACAAAATCATGAAAAAGTCAATAGCTAGTCCGGATTCAGCGCAAATAAGCACCTTTTTAGGGGTGGATTTCGGCAAGTCCAAAATAGGCCTGGCGATAGCAGATGAGGAGACGAAAATAGCCTTTTCATTCGACATGCTCAAAAACGACGGGGAATTTTGGAAAAATCTTCGGGAAATATGCGAGTGCGAGAAGGTGAAAAAGATCATAATCGGCACGCCTTCCTATAAAATCAACCAAGACGGCGCAGAAGCCGTCAAGAAATTCGCCGAGAGGGCGGAAAAGGAAACAGGGATCGGTACCGAACTGGAAGAGGAGATGTTCACGACCAAGATGGCGCAAGCCGGCCTTAAAGAAAGGGGAGTTAAAAATGTATCAAGTATGGACGACAGCGCGGCGGCGCGGATCATCCTGCAATCCTGGCTGGACAGGAACCCATAGGCGATCGGAATTCGGGAGACCTGTGCCATTTTTTAAAAAATATGCTATAATCAAGGCATAGAAAACGTGTGATCCAATTTAATTATTTTTTCTGTCAAAAAAATGGAACAGCAGCCGCATCTGTCGGTGATCATACCGGCATACAAGGAAGGGGAGAGAATCGGACATAATCTTTTGGAAATAGAGAAATTTCTCGCTGCAAAGGATTTTTCCTATGAAATCATCGTGGTAGTGGACGGGTCACCTGACAACACCGCGGAGGTCGCGGAAAATTACAAAGGGCAAGTCAAGAACCTGACCGTTATCAACAACAAGGAAAACCACGGAAAGGGTTATGTCGTGAGGCAAGGGCTTTTGGCATCCAAGGGAAGATATAGGGTATTCCTTGACGCCGACGGATCGACCTCGATCACCCATCTGGACAAATTCCTGCCGGAATTCGAGAAAGGTTTCGACGTGGTCATTGGTTCGCGCGACATCGAGGGCTCTTTCATCCAGGTGCACCAGCCGAGACATAGGGAGATAATGGGGGACATGGGAAACTGGCTTATTCGCATCGTTTTGGGCCTTTGGAGTTATCCGGACACGCAGTGCGGTTTCAAGATGCTATCCGACAAAGCCGCCCAAGAAGTAGCTTCGAGGATGGTGGTGGACAGGTTCGGTTTCGATTTCGAACTTATCATTTTGGCTGAAAAATTGGGATTCAAGGTGAAGCAGATGCCGGTCAGATGGCTCAATGAGGAGGGATCCACGGTGAGCCTTACTGGAAAAAACGGTTTCATCCAGGTGGTCATCGACCTTTTCAAAACCAAAGGAAGGCTTATCGCTGGAAAATATAATATCAAGAAGGTTGCGGACCAAAAATAATCTTGTATTTTTCAATTTAAAATAAAACCAGTCAGCTGCGGCTTACCGGTAAAATAAAAACAAAAAAGTGAATATCGAAGTATCAAGTACGGGCGCTTTGGAACAAAAGGAGGAAACTCCGACGATCCGGGAGTCTGAAAAGGAACAGAAGAAGAAAAGCGATCCTGTCTCGGAACTCCGCCAGGATCTTGTGACCGGGGACTGGGTGGTCATCGCGACCGGCAGAGCTAAAAGACCCGATGAATTTGGAAAGTACGAAAGGGTTAAGAACGACACCGGTATCGACAACTGCCTTTTCGAGGATCCGGTCGCTACCGGACAGGAAAAAGACGTCCTGATTTACCACCGGGAGGACGGGGAATGGACGCTCAGGGTGTTTCCGAACAAATACCCGGCTTTTGCGCGGGGAGCTTTGCCAAAAAACCTGGACGATGGTCCCTATTTCGCCATGAACGGCTCCGGTTACCATGAGGTTGTCGTCACCCGCGACCACTACAAGCATATCCAGGATATGGAGGACGCCGAGGTGGCTGAGATTTTCGACGCTTTCCAGGACAGGTATCTGGAACTTATGAACCGCAAGAGCGTGAATTACGTCGCCCTTTTCCATAATTACGGGAAAGAAGCCGGCGCTTCCATTTCCCATCCGCATTCCCAGCTCATGGCGATCCCGGTCATTTCCCCCTATATCAAACAGGAGTTGGACGGAGCCGAGCTTTATCATAAGAAAAACAAGCATTGCGTCTTCTGCACCATTTCCGATTATGAATCGGACCACGGCAAGAGAGTGGTTTTCGAGAACAACGACTTCATCGCTTTTTGCCCGTTTTCCTCCAGGGCGGCATTTGAAATCTGGGTGATGCCGAAAAAACACAGTCCATATTTCGAGCGCATAACCAACGAGCAAAAAATGAAACTGGCGCAAGTCTTCAAAAAGGCCTTGAATTCGGTCTGCAAGGCGCTCAATGACCCTCCTTACAATTTCTATATCCACACCGCCCCTTGCGACGGCAAGGATTATCCGCATTTCCATTGGCACATCGAGATCCTGCCACACACTTCGACTTGGGCCGGATTCGAACTGGAGACCGGCATAGAGATTTCCACTATCCAGCCGGAGGTCGCCGCGGAATATCTCAGAAGCGTCATGACCAATGGGTGAGTGGGCGGAGGACCGGGCTCGTAAGCGGGAATTTTTTCGGACGATAAATTTTAAAGGAGCACGAATAAGATGAAGGTAAAACGAGGTTTTTCTTTGGTGGAGCTCATGGCGGTCATAGCCATAATCGGGGTTTTGGCTGGCGTGATCACCGTGAGTGTGGTCAGCATAAAAACCAGATCGAGGGATAAAGCCGCTATGGTAAGTATGGAGAGTACTAGGTTGTTAACTTCGAAATGCCTCAAGAGCGGTTTGAGTGATGTTAGGCTGGGTTTTCCTGCTCCTATGTGGGGTGAGCCCGACGTTATGTGTTACCAGATACCCCCAGTGACGGTCGTTGGTTTCCCTGAATGGCCGATCGTAAAAGATGGCTGGGAATATGGATGGTGCACTGATAGTACCTGTTTTTATTTTTGTGCTCCTGGTTATTCAGGGGGCTCCGCTCCTCCATTTTGTCCTGCTGGTTATGATAATTATGCTGACGGAGTTTGCGGAGGAAATAGGGCAAACGGATCCTTTTGCTATGCGCTTAGAAATGGGTCTAAATATATTTGGTGCACTGAGACTGGTTGCAAAAAACAGGGATTTTGAGGTATAGTGGGTAGAATCATTAGATAAAGTCAAAGCCGTATGGAAAAATACATAATAGGAAATCTCAAGATGAACCTTTTGACCCAGGCGGAAAGGAACCATTATCTGTCGTCTTTCAGTTCCGAGCTCAAGAAAAGCAAGTTTCCGAATTCCAAAATAGTGCTTTGCCCTCCTTGTCTGCATATGGAAAAATTCGTCGGGATTTTGCAGGGCGCCGGCGTGGAAATCGGAGCGCAGAACATTTTTCCTGAAGAGCGGGGCTCGTTCACCGGGGAAATTTCCCCTTTGATGGTGAAGAACTTCGGAGGGAAATATACCATAGTCGGCCACAGCGAAAGAAGGAGGTATTTCGACGAGACCAACGCCGTCGCCAATGAAAAGATAAAACTCGCTTTGGGAAGCGGGCTCCGTCCTATTTATTGCATCGGGGAGACCGAGGATGAAAGGAGGAGGGATCTGACTTTCGACGTCATAGCGGGCCAGCTCGAAGAAGGATTGGCCGGAATAGCCAATACCCAGGCCGATAAGCTGGTGATCGCCTATGAACCGATATGGGCCGTCGGAACGGACGCCGTGCCGACGAGCGACGAGGTCATGGAGGTCAAGATTTTGATAAGAAAAATACTTTCCGAGTTATATAGTCCGGAAATGGCCGAAAGGATCCCGATACTTTACGGAGGCTCGGTCAAATCCAGGACCGCGCTCGAGGTTTGCGTCGAGCCGGGCATGGACGGGGTTCTGGTGGGTAGGGAAAGTCTGATACCGATAGAATTTTTGAAAATAGCGAACATTATCGACAAGGCGCAATAATATTATTCATTGAAACATTAACGCATTGAGGAATTAACGCATGAAATCCGTTAGTCCGTGAGTCCGTTAATAAATATTAAGAAATGATAGTCAGCGTAAAAGAAATACTTACCAAGGCGAAAGAAGGGGGTTATGCCGTCGGCGCTTTCAATACCGTGAATTTGGAAACGACCAGGGCGATCGTCGAAGCGGCCAAGGAACTTCGCTCCCCGGTCATCATCCAGGTGACGGAAAAAACCATGGAATATGGCGGAGGCAGGGGAATCTTCCATTTGATCAAAAACGACGCGGAATTCTACGCCCCGGAAATCCCGATCGGGATCCATCTTGATCACGGCAAAAGTTTCGAACTTATCGAAAGATGCGCGGAGATAGGATTCGAATCCGTGATGTATGACGGATCAAGAAAAAAATATGAAGACAATTTGGCGATGACCAAGAAGGTCGTGGATTTTTGCCACTCCCGCGATATCGACGTGCAGGGGGAATTGGGGAGCGTGCCGTATCTCGGAGAATCTGGAATGGAGGTGGTGGATTGGGATGAATATATGACCGACCCGGCCCAGGCCGAGGATTTCGTGAAAAAGACGGGCATAGACGCTTTGGCCGTGGCCATCGGGAACGCGCATGGGTTTTTCAAGGAAAGAAGCGTGCCGGATTACGCCAGGTTGGAAATGATCAGCAAGAGCATTTCGATTCCCTTGGTTCTTCACGGCGCTTCGGATTGGGAGCACGACAGAGTGAAAGAGGTGGTCTCACGGGGAATTTCCTGCTTCAATGTGGACACGGCGACCAGGCTCGCTTTCGTGAATTCCCTGGTGAAGGCCGTGCGCGAGCAAAACGAGATTTC
>LCPX01000004.1 GCA_001003855.1 Candidatus Moranbacteria bacterium GW2011_GWE1_49_15
TTATTGCGGTAGTGAACGGCCCGGGACTTATCCCCGCTCTTTTGGTCGGGATCAATTTCGCCAAAACGCTAGCCTATCTCACGGAAAAACCGCTTATCGGAATCCATCATATCGAAGGACACATCTATGCCAATTATATCAACTCCGCAGAAAAAAGCACGGAAAACAAAATCGAATTCCCGGCGCTCGTACTCGTGGTTTCCGGAGGGCACACCCAGTTAGTACTGATGGAAAACCACTTGGAATACGAAATCATAGGGCAAACCTTGGACGACGCGGCGGGCGAAGCTTTCGACAAAGTCGCACGCATTTTGGGAATCGGTTATCCCGGAGGGCCTGCGGTATCCGCTTTGGCGGAAACTGCAAGCGACAAGAAATATGAAATCAAATTCCCCCGTCCGATGCTGAGATCGAAAGATTTCAATTTCTCTTTCTCCGGCCTTAAGACCGCCGTGCTTTATGAGACGAAAAAAAATCCCGACCTGTTGAAAGATGAGGATTATGTCGCCGCGGTCTGCCATGAGTTCCAACAGGCCGCCGTGGACGTGCTCGTTTCCAAGACCATCAAAGCCGCCAAACAGTTCTCTCCAAAAACGATCCTGCTGGCCGGAGGAGTCAGCGCAAACAAAAAGCTCCGGGAAGACCTCGGCTGCGCGATCGAGAGCGAGCTTTCCGACGTTTCCTATTTTGTTCCGGATTTGGCGCTTACCGGGGACAACGCGGCCATGATAGGGGCCGCCGCCCATTTCCGCTGGCAAAAGATGACCGAATCTGAAAAAGAAAAAGCGAAAGAAGGCTGGAAAACACTTTCGGCGGACGCGAATTTGAAACTTGAATAAATAAGGATTTTTGGCTTGAAAAAAACATATAATCCTGTTAAGATGGCGTTATATAAACGCTTTTTAAATCGCCTCAGCATCACATTTTTATGAAAAAAGAACTTCCGAAAATATACGATCCGAAGCTTGTCGAAGACGGGATTTACCGAAAATGGGAAGAAAGCGGATATTTCAATCCGGACAAATGCATCCAGGACGGAATTTCCGATGAAAAAAAGCCTTATTTTTCAATCGTCCTCCCGCCTCCGAACGTCACCGGCAACCTTCATATGGGACATGCGGCCATGTTGGCTATCGAAGATTCCATGGTACGTTTTTCCAGAATGAACGGCCGCCCCACCCTCTGGCTTCCCGGGACCGACCATGCCGCTATCGCCACCCAATCCAAAGTCGAGAAAATAATCTATGAGAAAGAGGGCAAGACGAAACATGACCTTGGAAAGGATGAATTCCTCAAAAGGGTCAGACAATTCGCGCAAGATTCGCACGATACCATCATCAAGCAGACGAAAAAAATGGGATCTTCCTTGGATTGGACCAGGGAGGCTTACACGCTTGATGAAAAAAGGAGTCTGGCGGTCAGGACCGCTTTTAAAAAAATGTATGATGACGGCCTGATTTACCGCGGCTACCGCGTCATCAACTGGTCCGTCAAAGGACAATCCACTTGCAGCGACGACGAACTGGTGCACGTCGAGCGCACCGGAAAGATATACACCTTCCGTTACGGCAAGGACTTCCCTATCGCCATCGCCACCACGCGACCGGAAACCAAACTGGGAGACACGGCCATCGCGGTCAATCCCGCCGATGAAAGGTACCAAAAATTCATCGGCCAAACGTTCACCGTCGACGTCGGAGCCGAAAATCCGCTGGAGATAAAAGTGATCGCCGATGAGAAAGTCGGTCCGAATTTCGGAACCGGGGCGCTCGGGGTGACTCCCGCTCACAGCGCGGTGGATTTCGAGATGTATGAAAAACAAAGGGCCATGGGAGATCCTATCGAACTTATCCAAGTCATAGACGAAAAAGGTTTGATGACGGAAAAAGCGGGCAAAGCCTATGCCGGCCTTTCCGTGGAAAAAGCGCGCGAAAAATTCGTCGACTGGCTCAAAGAAAGCGGCCTTCTCGAAAAAGAAGAAGAAACTTTGCAGAGCGTCGGCACTTCCGACCGGTTCGGAGACGTCGTGGAGGCGATCCCGATGACCCAATGGTTCATCGATGTGAACAAGCAATTCGAAAGGGACGGCAAGCAAGTCACGCTCAAATCATTGATGCACGAAGCCGTCAGCGGATCGGAAATCCAAATAACCCCCAAAAGGTTCGAGAAAATCTATTTCCACTGGATAGAAAATTTGTGTGACTGGTGCATCAGCCGTCAGATATGGTTCGGACACCAAATCCCCGTGTGGTACAGGGCAGATGAGATTTATTGCGGACTCGAAGCTCCCGAGGGCGAAGGATGGCAGCAGGATCCTGACACGCTGGACACCTGGTTCTCTTCCGGGCTTTGGACTTTTTCGACCCTTGGCTGGCCGGAAGGAACTTCCGAACTCGAAAAATATCACCCGACCACCATGTTGGAAACGGGCTATGACATACTCTTCTTCTGGGTCGCTAGGATGATACTTATGACCAAATACCTCAAGGGAGAGGTCCCATTCAAGCACGTATACCTCCATGGTCTCGTCAGGGACGAAAAAGGCAGAAAGATGAGCAAATCCCTGGGAAATATAATCGATCCGTTGGATGTCATAGAAAAATACGGCACCGACGCCGTCAGACTCTCCCTGATGATCGGATCCACTCCCGGACAGGATCTCAAACTCAGCGAAGACAAAATCGGAAGCTTCAGGAATTTCACCAACAAACTTTGGAACATAGCCAGATACGTCATGCAGACGACCGAAAGAAATTCGTCCATACGGGATATCGATTATAGGAAATTGACCCTCTCGGACGCATGGATATTGGAAAAAATAAATTCCCTGACCGAGGAAATAACCGGAAATTACAACGACTTCCAATTCTCGCAAATAGGCGAAAAGCTGCGCGAATTCGTTTGGGATGATTTCGCGGATTGGTATATCGAAATCAGCAAATTCGAAAATAACAAAAAAGAAAAAGACGCCATTTTGAATTTCGTCCTGGAAACCGCGCTCAAACTATGGCATCCGATGATGCCGTTCGTCACGGAACATATTTGGAAAGAACTCGGAAAAGAAGGAATGCTTATGGTTGAAAAATGGCCACAAGCGAAACTTACCGATCTCTCAAACGAAGTCGGCGGAACGAACGGAATGAAATTCGATCTCATCCGGGAAATAATAACCTCAATTCGAAACGGCCGCCTCGAAAACAACATAGACCCAAAAAAGAAAATAAAGGTCGTCATCGACACTAAAAACCAAACTGATTACTTCGGAGAGAAAACGGAGGACCTTATCCGGGAACAGGAAAACATAATCAAGAGCCTGCGGACAGGCGTCGAAGAACTGGAAATAGCATCTTCGGGGAAAAAGGTTGAAAACTCCATCCAAAGGACGATCGGGGGTATCAACATATACATTCCGCTAGAAGGACTGATTGATATCGAAAAAGAAAAAGAGAAGGCCCAGAAAGAAATCAGGAATTTGAAAAAATATATCGACGGACTCGAAGGAAGGCTCTCGAATGAAGAATTCGTTTCCAATGCTCCCGAGAAGGTCATTGAAGGACAAAGGGAAAGTCTGACCAAAGCCAAAGCGGAGCTAGAAGCCGTTGAAAACCAATTAAAAAATCTAAAATAAATGAAACTCGCAGAATCATTCATATCGGGAGCCATAGCAGCCTTAGTCTCGTTGTTTCTCATAGAAGCCGTGGCCATCGCGATGCAACTTCTTTTTTCCGAAAACGGAGCCGCCGCTCCGGAGCTCCTTTTCTATGCTCCCTCTTTGGTAGTCTTGGCCGTGTTGATCGAGGAAGCCGCCAAATTCTTCATAATCAACAAGAAAATATCCCTCTTGGCCGACAGGAAAAGCATCGTCAAGGGAGCCTTGGCGTTGGGACTCGGCTTTTCCTCCATCGAAGCGTTGTTTATTTTCTTGGGTTCGCCTTCCCTGGAAAAACTGCCTTTGGCGATTTCAAGCGTCGCCATCGTGCACGTTTCCACGGCGGTCATGATCGCCTATGCCATAGAATGGCTGAGGATGCGAAGATTGAGGGTTTTCGCCGTAGCCATACTTCCTGCGGCGGTCGCCCATTTGGCTTTCAATTTATCCTTGATGCGCGAAAGGGAAATCTTTACCGTTTCCGTTTTGACAGTCCTGGTCCTGGCGCTGCTGACGGCTTCCATGAGCATGCTCAAAGCCAAAAGAGAGCTTGCATGAAGGGGTATTGTATTTTATAATGCAATTGAAATACATAATTTTTAACTGCTATGGCCGACCGCAAAAGGCCGCGATAAATATGGTAAAAACAAAAAAATCATTCATTGAGCGTATCACTGGAGCTAAACAGATGGAGGACAACGATTCCAGGGAATCCATGCCGATTTATTCAGAGGATGAAGAAAGCGAAATGGTCATGAGCACCAACTCCTACCCCAATTCTTTTAATTCGGTAAGCGAGGAGGAGGATTATTCCGATGACGCGGAAGGTCAGCTCACGATCGATGTCTACCAGACAGACAATGACGTCGTCATAAAATCGACCATAGCCGGAGTGAAACCGGAGGATCTGGACGTGTCCATCAACAACGACATGGTAACGATCAAAGGGGAAAGGAAAAATGAAGAAAGGGTTTCTACCGAAAATTATTACTACCAAGAATGTTATTGGGGGAGCTTTTCCCGATCAGTGGTATTGCCAGTCGAGGTTATTGCGGATAAGATAGAGGCGTCTCTTAAAAACGGCATCCTGACCATCAGACTACCGAAGGCCGATACGACCAAAACCAAAAAGATACAGGTGCGGGGATTCTAATACGGACTTAACAAACCTTTCAGCATAAGATAAAAGAGATTCTTCTGAAATCTCTTTTATTGCCTAACGAGAGCATTACGAGGATGGCGATTTTCCCAAAAAACAAAATCTATACGGGTTCGGCGATGTTCGCGATCGCCGTTTTCCTGCTTTCTCCGACCCATCCCGGGGCGATGGCACAGACCGACCCTGAAAACGTGCTGACCCTGAAGATAAACGAGGCGTCGGAAACAGTCCCTTACAAGGATTATTCCGGTTGGTTTTCATTCACGCCTTCCCTTTCTTTCGACAAGTCCTATGATTCGGAAATGGAAAACACGGATTTTTGTCCTCAGAAAAACTTCATTTGCGACCTCCTCTTGACCCAGCAAGACAAATTTCACGCGAAAAAGAACGTCACCATCTCTTTTGACGAAGAAAAAGCGGCTTCTTTCTTGGAAAAACTTTCCACAGACGTCAATGAAAGTCCCACGAACGCCAAATTCAAAATGGATGAGGGCAAGGTCTCAGCTTTCGTGCCTGAAGAAAACGGATTCGAGCTGGACAGGGAAAAAAGCCTGGAAATCCTCTCTTCGTCGTTCAAGGATGCGGCGGAGCTCAACACCGGGAAGGAAATAAGTCTTCCATACAAGATAGTCCGACCCGAAATCAAAGCCGGGGACATCAACGACCTAGGCATACATGCCCTTATCGGCGAAGGAAAATCCGATTTCAAAGGTTCTCCGGGAAGCAGGATCCATAACATCAAAGTGGCTACGGAAAAATATGACGGCGTCCTGCTCGCCCCGGGAGAGGAATTCTCATTCGTGGAAATATTGGGGCCCGTTGACGGAGAACACGGATATCTGCCGGAGCTCGTCATCAAAAATGACAAGACCGAACCGGAATTCGGAGGGGGGATCTGCCAGGTTTCCACAACCGCATTCCGAGCCGCCATCTATTCCGGCTTGGAAATAACGGCCAGAAAGAACCATTCATACGCGGTCTCCTATTACAATCCTCCAGGGATGGATTCCACCATTTACGTTCCCCGCCCGGACTTGAAATTCAAAAACAACACGCCCGGTTATATTTTGATCCAAACCAAAATAGAAGGAACGGAGCTTACGTTCAGCTTCTACGGAACCGATGACGGCAGAAAGATCGAGATCGATGGTCCGCATATTCTGGAGCGGAATGCGGACGGTTCCATGCGCACGACTTTCACACAAACGGTTACCGGAAAAAACGGAAGCACTTTAATCGACGACACCTTCAACAGCTTCTATGATTCCCCCTCGAAATATCCCCATCCCAGCACCGAAACGTTGACTAAAAAGCCCCAAGACTGGTCAAAAAAGCAATGGGAAGCCTATAAAAAGGCGAACAATTTGTAGGAAGGGGATGTATTGACCGATTAACCGTTATCTGATAGAATTTGGGGTGTATTCGTTTTTTGCGCTGTTAGCTCAGTTGGTAGAGCAGATCCCTCTTAAGGATATGGTCGGGGGTTCAAGTCCCTCACAGCGCACAACCCGCAAGCGGACCTCCTTCCAGGACTTAAAATAGGAATGGGGTCGGGAAAACGGGAGTTTTCCCGGGGTGGAAGCATTGAAACCGCAAGGTTTCAAAAAATTTTTACCCTAGTGAAAATTTTGCCCTCGTAGTTCAATGGATAGAACACCAGCCTTCTAAGCTGGTTATCTAGGTTCGATTCCTGGCGAGGGTACATACATTGATTTTAAATTTAGAATTTTGAATTTTAAATTTATTAATGTGACATATGGTGGCTATAGTTCAATGGTAGAACACTGGTTTGTGGTACCAGGTACGAGGGTCCGATTCCCTCTAGCCACCCAAGATAATCCTTTTTTGCGTCCTTAGCTCAACGGATAGAGCGTCTGGCTTCGGACCAGAAGGCTGGGGGTTCGAGTCCCTCAGGGCGCACCAATTTTTAAAAGCCATCACCAGATGGCTTTTAAATTTACTAAGGGGCTCGAACCGGTGGCAGTGAGTTAGAAAATTTTCAGTAGGAAATTTTCGCAACGAACGCCGATAAATTCGAGCGAGAATTTAGCGCCACCGCGGACAAGGAGCTTGTAAGCGAAGGCGAACAAGCGACGCGGAAGTCCCTCAGGGCGCACTGACAAATGAAATCAAACAAACTAAAAATCCTGCCCACCTGCAGGATTTTTGCTGTCCCCCTTCTCGCTTCGCCCTGTCACCAAAAGATCTCGGCTCAATATTTTTTAAATATATCCCTGCTCTCCTGCTGCCCCTGGGAGTATTCGGATTTCCTTTCTTCCACTATCTTGACCGCTTCGGAAAAAGCCTCTTCGTCGAAACTGATCCCGCTGTCTTTCATGGCCCTGTAAGTTGCCTTCTCTTGATCGTTCCAGGCCGGAGCATAAAGACTCCGGTACCAAACATACGCCCCCGCACCGATCATCGCCAGCAAAAAAAGAGCGAATATTATTTTATATCCCTTGTTCCAAAAAGATGCGAGGGATTCCACAAATGTCGCCCTGTTGGTTCCTTTGTCTTTCCTTGTTTTTATGCCTATTTCCATCCGTTCTGCTTATGTTATTACTCTTACGGCGCGGCCAGGATTTTTTTCCCAGCGCGCTTATACGATGACCTAAAAAACTCCGACCTACTTCGCATTTTAATCCTCATAATAGAAAACCACCTCGAATATGCTTTCGATCGGATTGTCATATTTGACCGAATCTGACTCCGGATCTTTCGCTTGCCCGGTTTGTCTGACGTCATATCCGAGCAGGACCGGACCGGTAACGGTAACGGTTTTATCCTCTTTTTCCAGAACGCTCAATTTGACTGACAAGATATCGGAAAAATATTGCATATTCTCGATTCTTTTCAGAAATTTCATGGTACTGTTAAAATCCCCGGCCAGTTTCAGCCTCATAGTCATATATCTCTCACCCGGCAGGAAATTACTCAAGTCGCCCTCTTTCTTCTTCGTTTTCTTTTCGGCCGCTTTGCCAAGATCGCTTCCCTCATCCATGATTTCGATGGAAATCTCATTGCCGGTCTCATTCGACAATTTCTCCAAACTTTCGATCAAGGACAACGCCCTGTCGGAGTCTACGAAAACATCCAGTCTCTCCCCTTCTTGTTTCACGATTTCAACCTTCTCTTTCAATTGCGGCATCTCCCTGAGCTTCTTCTGGGCTATCTCCTGATCCAGCATCCTTTCCTCGGCGGCGATTCTCTTCTCTTTTATCCATCCGAAAAGTGGCTGGGCGACGAAATTCAAAAGGCCGGCCACGACAGCGACATAGATGAAAATTACCACTCCCTCCCTATATTTTTTCCAAAAGATCTTCATTTTTTTATTTTACCAGGCAATCATTTTTTATGAGAAAATCCATCTGAAAATCTATATCCGCTTTGGTTACCAAGTTCGACAAGGGAACATTGACGCCTTCAAAGCATTCGGATTGCCCCATACTGTCGCGAAAACTTATCAATATCTCCCTTTCACGAGCCTTGCCCACGAGGAATATCTGATGATTGTTGGATGACAGGTCGGTGACAGTCACTCCGTCGGGTATCACTTCCAAAAGATGCGCCAACGCGTTTGACCATTTCAGATGCTTCTCCTGAAACATATTTATATTGCGCACCTTTTCATTGATACTCCCGAACTCGTCTTCATAAAATTTAAGATTATGATATTTATCCTGACCGCCGCCTATCAGCAAGGCCTGCTCCATGCCGTCATTCTGGGTCTTCAAAATCAGGTTTATGCTGGCTAATATAGCGATGAAAAGAAAAATCGGGGTGGTGAAAAGGAAGCCCTGTTTCGCCACGATCCTAAATCTCTTTTTTCTGGAAATTTCCTTTTTCCTGTCTTCAGGCAAAAGGTCAAGATATATCTTCATAATTCAGTCCTTTTAATGCCAAACCTATAGCGGTCGCGTATTCCACCGATAAATTCCTTTCTATTTCCGGCAACTTTCTGCCTATATTCACATTGACCCACGGATCTCCCAGCACGACTTTTTTTCCAAGGCGCTTGGAAACATAAGGGACTATCCCCTTGGTCGCCGCCTCTTTTCCGCAAATTATAATCTCATCCACGGATCCCGAGTACTTGAGCTCCGAAAGAAAAAAATCTATGGACCGCTCGATTTCCGAAATAAGATTCTCCAATACCGGTTTGACTGCGAAAAATATGTCACTATTCTTAAAATCAGATCCTATGCCATGGCTGAATCGCGTTTTTTCAGCATCAGCCAAAGAAACACTCAGCGTCTTAGAAATGGAGTCGTTAAGGGATTGGCTTGAGACCGGTATGCTCGAAGTGAAGCAAGGCGTCCCCTTGCTGGCGATAAAAAATCCCGTCCGGCGCTCATCGAAATCTATGATCAAAACAGCTCCCCCGTTATTGCCTGAAGCCAACAGACTTCTTGCCTGGGCTACGGATTCGATTTCGAGACCGACCACCTCAAGTCCGGCCCCCTCAAGAACTTCCATGAACTGGTCCACGGTCTTTTTGGAAATAGCCACGACCAGCACGTCCATCTTGTTCTTCTCCGCTGAAATATTCTCGTCCAAAATCTGCCAGTCATAATATACCTGGTCCAACGCCAACGGGATATTCGCTTCTATTTCCCATTTTATGGCTTCACGGGCTTCCTTTTTTTCCATCTTCGGGATCGATATGATCCGAAGAAACGCTTTCGTTTCTGGCAAGGAACAGATGACTTTTTTCGATTTGATTTTATCGGGACCGGCTTTCTCCAGAGCGTTATGGATGGCCGCGATAACCTGGTCTTTTTTCAAAATCTCCCCGTCAGAAACGCTACCCGGCGCGATGCTTGCGGACGCATAACCGACAAGGCGATCCTTCCTTCCCTCCCTCTCGAACTGGATGACCCTTACCGTCAAATCATTAAGATCCAGCCCCATGGCTGTTCCGGCAAAATCAAAAATTTTCTTCGTCAAAAAACTCATTTTTATTTTTCTTTTTTTATTTTCCCTTTTCTTTTTACCATTATAACCCATGGGGACGATCTAGTACACATCATCCCTTACCGAATCGGTGCGGGCACGCCTACTCCTTTATCTCATTCCAAAAATCCGTCCTATACACCCCCTCGATCGGAAAAAACGGCGGAGGATTGAGCAGGAGATTGCTGTCGAAACCTATCACGACGTTCTGATATCCCGCGAAACCGTATCCCTGGTTGGTAGCGATAGCGCCGTGTATCGTCAAAGTGCTCTTGGAATCTCCGTAGTCTTCCCTTCCCACCTTTCCTATCTGGGCCAACATGGCCGCGTCGATTCTCAGGTCATCCTCGCTGTCTTCGACTATTCCTATGTCGTTTTTCGCCACCAAACCCAAAACGGTTCCGCTGACATAATCCTCGTACGTGACATCGTTGCTGATATAAATATTACCATGGGAAACACTGGGATTATTCGAAGCCACTACTAATTTTTTTCCGGAACCCAGACTGCCTTCTATCCAGATATTCTTGTTGACATAAATGGCCGCCACGTCTGGAAGAGGAGCGTCCGTAACGACGTTTTGGACTTGCGTAACCTTGCCGTCCTTCTCATTAATGACCCTGTTCACGTCTATCTTGTCGCCTTTCAAGATTATCTGATGGGCTTTGGTGGCCGGACTGTAATCAAAATTCAATTCCTGCGCTTCGTCGAATATCAAGGAAAAGCTCGTGAGCACACTGTCGAAATCCTTGACCGGAACCGGAAAATTCTTGCCTCCCAAAAAAACTTCGCTGTCCTGCAGGGAATTGTATTCCCCCACCCAATCGGTCCAGACACCGAACTTGGTGTCGCTTCCGTTATAGAGATAGGTTTCCACGGAACTGGTGACTTCGTTGTTGGCTACTCCGTCAAATCTTATTCCCCCATTCGAATGCACCAACCCGTCTATCTGCTCGCCTTCGGATATCTCGATGTCAGAATTGGCCAAAAGGGCATATTCGCTCCATGACCTCGGCCGAAGGGTCGCTTTTACGGTCCTTTTAACCTCCGGCTTCTTATAGGTCCACCCAGTCACCGTGACGCCCACCACCGTCGAGCCCAAAGATGGCTTTTCCACGCTTATACTGTATTTCCCTATACTGTCGAAATCCGCTTCGACCGGAGCGTCCACTCCTTGAGGGGCTGGATCCTGTTGCCAAAAATCAGCGATTTCCTGCATGTACATGCCTTCGACGGCATGCGCCAAATACCATTTATAATAGTTAAGTCCGGCATCGGCTATATGCAAAGACCTCTCCTTGGCCTCCATATGCGAAACATACCTCAGCTGGGAAGTTATATATCCGACCGTTCCCAAGAATAAAATCGATGCTATCGAAATTATCACCAACGCCAGAGCCATGGCTGTTCCTTTTTTTCGACCCGCCTTACTGCTTCGCATTTTTTTATATTTCAGCTATTTATTAAGATTTCTGGGAGAAACCGATGTCTGGATCAACACGTTGCTTATTTTGGAGGGATCCGTATTTATGGAAATCGACAAGCCTATGCGCCTTATGGGAGATACTGTAGCCGGGGTGTCGGATAACGACCCAGCGGCGTTATAATACGTGAAGATCGGTTCCGTTTCGGTATTGGTAACGCTCGTTGCCACCGCGGAAATGACCTCGTCATCCGCGGGATAGGTCGGACTGTCTCCCAAAATGGGCTCCGCGGTTCCCATCATCAAGGAAGTCCCGTCCAGATAATAATGGACCCTTTCCCTATATTGATCGCTATCTATATCCGTATAAAAAATAAGCTCGAAATCATCAGCCAAGGCTATGGCATATGATCCGCTGTCCGCCTGGGAAGCCCTGCGGATATTCTCGGCCATTTTAGAAACGCTATTGGAGGCAATTATGGAGGACTGACCGCGATTGACTTCGTCCAAACGCGTCTTCCACATGTAAGCGAAAAACATGTTCAACCCTGCCATGACGATACCGAGAATGGCTATGGCCACCAACAGCTCGATTAGGGACATGCCTTTTTTATTTTTCAAATCTGTCTTTTTCATTTTTATAACGGATCCAATGATAATTCTCCCTGGGTCAACTGGTTTATCGCAACCGTACCGTCAGCATCGCCATATCCGGTTCTGGTGATATGCACGTCGTATGTTTCCCCGCTTACGAGCGGGTTTCCGGCATCTCCCGCGATGAAAACATATCCATACTCGTCGGTAACGTCCGTATCCGTAAATCCAAGCGTGCTGCTGGAGACTTCCACTGATACTCCCTCCAGAGGGGATCCGGTTATGGAGTCAGTCACTTTAATGAAATATGAATCCAACAATTTATCCAGCAGGTAGACGTTCTTGATCTGACCGGTCTCTCCCTGTTCGACAAGGATCTCATCGGCATTATTTCCGCTGCCGGAATCGGTTCTCCAAAACAAATACCCAGGATCATTTATCGCGACGGTATATTGTCCGGGACTGGCGTCAACTATATCCATTTCTCCGGACGAATCGGCCGACAAGGAATTTTCCAGATAATTGTGCACGAGACTGCTGTCAGTATTGGCGCCGATAACCCTTCCCCCTTCCAAAGAAAAATCGACATCGGGAACAATTGAGCCATCAAATGGATTCGTAAATCTTATTTTAAAATCACTTAAGCTGCTGAAACTGAAAACTGAATTGGTCGTGCTCGCGGAAATTACCGAGGCATGCACGTTTACTGGATAAAAAGCGGACGTTGGATAGGGAGGCAGGGTCAGCACATCATTCTCATATCCCGTCTTCGATAGCGTGATTACGTAATTCTGGTTGGACGGAGTCAGTCCCACCAAAGTCACTCCGCCGCTCGAGTTGGTAGTGGCGTTCTGATTGTATGAAATGGAAGGATTCGCTATATTGACCGTCACATCCGGAACCGGATTTCCTTTTATGTCTATGACGCTGACGTTCAGAATACCGCCACCTATGCCTACTTCCTCCCCGAAAGGGGCCACGATGGTAGAGACGGAAACCACCTGGCTCGGAGATTCGCTTCCCCACTTTACCGTAGCCGTTATTTTTTTGTAATCGTTCCTGTCAGGATCGTCATCCGTGCCGTCAAATGCGTCGTCTTGATACACTATAGAAGTCAATAAATTGTATCCATAACCTCCTCTGCTGACGCTTTCCGAGGAATTTATCTCCCCCGAAGGCACGCCTGATACGGTTCCGATTTCCCCGTAGGGCAAACTCCTGATAACTTCTATCCTTTCATTGGCGATGCTGATCGCGACTAATTTCTTCTTAGCATCCAGAATCAAACTGGTTCCGGCCAAGAAAAACCTGAAGAAGGTGGTGATTATGACGACGAAAATGAACAACAAGACGAGGACTTCGATTATGGTGAAACCCGCCTGTCGGCAAACACGGCCTTTCTTCGATTTCTTCTTGGATGCAAATAAATCCTTCATTCTTTATTTTATTTGATGTTTTCCAACAAACTGTACATCGGTTGGAGCATAGCGACCGCAAAAAACCCGACCGCGCCTCCGATGAGCACCATGAGCACAGGCTCGATGATCGAAGACATGTTCTTGGTGATCTGATTTATCTCCTCCTCATAAAATTCAGCCAACTGCAGAAGGACCGTTTCCGTCTTACCGGTCTCCTCACCGACTTCGGTTATCTGGTATACCAAAGGCGGGAACAACCTCCTGTCTTTGGCAAGTATCTTGCTCAAAGGGACTCCTTTTTGAATTTCTTCGATTCCGTTCTCCAAAGCCTCCTTATAGTAATAATTGGAGAGGGTATTGGAGACGATTTTGAGAGCGTCCATGACGCTGATACCGCTCTTGAGTAAGGAACTGTAGATCCTGGCGAATCTAGCGCAATTGACCTTAATGACTATGTTGCTTATGACCGGTATGCGGATGACGGTATAACTTAGCGCTTTTTTGCCCAGCGGATTGGACAGGAGGAATTTTATGAAAAACACGAATCCTACCATCGCCACCATCACTATCACAGGATTGTCCCTGAGCGCGTCGCTCATCGCCATCACGAACTGGGTAGGACCGGGAAGCTCGACGTCCATATCCTTGAACACTCCGGTTATCTGAGGAAGGATATAAGTGAGCATAAGTATTCCTATTCCTATCATGGCGACTATGATAACAGCCGGATATGTCATCGCGCCTTTGACCTTGCTTATCAAGTCATGTTCTTTTTCCAGCTGGACGGCCACGATTTTCAGAACCTCATCCAGATTACCTCCTGTCTCGCCGACCCTGACCATATTCACGAAAAGCTCGCTGAAAATCCCGGGATATTTCGCCAGTCCCTCGCTCAACGACTTTCCGGCCTGCAGCTCCTGCTGCACGTCGGCCAAAACGTCTTTGAAGGTCTTGTTCTCGGTTTGGACCGTGAGATTTTGGAGCGCCCGTGAAACCGGAAGACCCGAAGATATCATGACGCTGAGGTTCCTGGCAAAAACCATCTTTTCCTTCAAGGGCACGCTTTTGAACCTATCGAAAAATTTCACTTTTATCGAATCGCTTTTCTCCTCTATTTGTCGTATTGAAGTGGGCAGAAATCCCTCAGCCTTAAGCTGAAGCACCACTCCCTTCTCGTCCTTGGCGACGATCTCCCCGCCTTTAGTCTCGCCGCTGTAACTTTTGGCCGTGTAAATAAATTTAGGCACGTTTTTTATTTATTATTCTTTAGTTACCCTCAGAACCTCTTCGATGGAAGTCGTTCCGCTGATTATCTTGACGAACCCGTCCTCGCTCATGGTATGCATGCCTTTTTCCCTGGCTTTCGCTTCTATCTCGTCAGTAGAGGCATTGCTCGTTATAAGTTTTCCTATCTCCTCTTCCACTTCCAAAACCTCATAAATGCCGACTCGCCCTTTGTATCCCTCGTTGTGGCATTGTTCGCATCCTTGCGGTTTATAAATGACCAAATCCCCCCATTTGTCTTTTTCCTGAACCTTCTTGGAAATATCCGGGGTTTTTTTCAAGGTCTTGAGTATTCCGTCCATATCGAACGTGGCTTCCAGGGTTTTTATTTCCTTGTCCTGAAGCTTGTATTCCGCCCTGCAATCCGGACAAAGCTTCCTGACAAGACGCTGGGCGATGATGACGTTCACGGTAGAAGCTACCAAAAACGGTTCTGCGCCCATGTCGGCGAGCCTGGGAATGGTTCCGGCCGCGCTGTTGGTATGCAAAGTCGAAAGCACCAAGTGTCCAGTCATGGCGGCATGGAGGGCTATCTCCATCGTTTCCTTATCGCGGATCTCCCCCACCATTATGATGTCCGGGTCCTGACGTAAGAGGGACCTGAGCGCCGCCGCGAACGTCATCCCGATCTTGGAGTTCACCTGGGTCTGATTTACTTTCTGCATGCGATATTCCACGGGGTCTTCGACCGTGCTGATGTTCACTTCCGGCTGGTTCAGAATGTCCATGACGGTGTAAAGCGTGGTCGTTTTTCCGGATCCGGTAGGTCCGGTCACCAATATCATCCCATTCGGCCTTTTTATCTGTCTGTGTATGATTTCCAAAGAATTTCCCAAAATTCCCATCTTTTCCAAAGTGAGACCTTTGGAAGATTCGTCCAAAAGACGCATGACTATCTTTTCACCGTCGAAAACCGGCAGAATGCTGACACGGAAAGATATCTTATATCCTTCCTTTTCTATCTTGAACCTTCCGTCCTGGGGCAGGCGATGTTCGTCCAATTTGAGATTGGAAAGCACCTTGATACGGGCCACCAATCCGGAAATGACCTGTTTGGGGAGGATCATGGCATCATGCAAAACTCCGTCTATCCTGTAGCGAACCCTCACTTCCTTCTCGTCCGGTTCTATATGAATGTCACTGGCAGACTGCAAGATGGCGTGCTTGAGGAGCGTGTCCACGATACGCACGATCGGAAGGTCTTGGGACAGCTTCTCCAAATCCTCATCGCTCTCCCCTTCGGCCACATCCTCGGAATTCTTGCTGATGATGTCTCCGAATTCCGCTTTGAGGCTTTTCTCATATTGCTTGAGAACCTCCCTGATGCTTTCAAAGGAAGTCAGGCAGGGTATTATCTTAAGTCCTGTTTTCTTCCTGATGAAATCGATAGTCTGGATGTCTTCGGGATTTATCATCGCCACCTTGAGATTGTTTCCGTCCTTTTCGAACGACACGATGCTATATTTCTTCGCGATAGGCTCCGGGATTATCTGCAGGATATCCGTCGGGATCGTTTCTTTCTCCAAATTGACAAAAGGGATGCCCAGGATATACGCATAAAGCTTGCGCAATTCCACTTCCTTAATGAGATCCTGTTCCAGCATCAAATCGCCCAGCTGTTTCCCTTGCTGGTCCGCTTGAGCGAAAAGCTCATCCACCTTCGCTTTGTCCACCATGTTGGCGTCAAGCAAAAATTCCCGCAGTTGTTTGTTTTCTATTTTCATTTTTTTGCCCTGCTCCACCGCGCATTGGGCGCGCTCCGGCTTTACGGAGATCCGACAGGGATATTTTTTATTTTTGTTTTCCCTAAAAAGCGCCCTAGTCCATTCCCAAGATGCCTTTTATTTTTTGCGTGATTTCTTCGAGTTTGTAATCGGCTTTCACCAAATAAGTAGTCGCTCCCAATTCCAAGGCCTTCTCCACGTCATTGATGCTTCCCAGATTGGTAAGCAGGATAATCGGGATATTCTTGGTCTTTTCATCGGCTTTCACTTCCCTGATCACTTCATAACCGTCCTTTTTAGGAAGGATGATGTCCAACAAAATCAAATCCGGCATTTCCGCTCCGGCCTTCCTGATCCCCTCCTCCCCGTCTACAGCGGCGATCACTTCGAAACCTTCCGCGGACAGAAACTCCTGCAGGGCCTTGTTAAGCACCGGTTCGTCCTCCACGATTAACAATTTCTTCTTATCCATTTTTTTAAAATCCCGCAGTCATGCCTTTTTGAAAAATCAAAACTACATGCTTACGCTATAAAATTTATCATTCTTTTTGAGCGGCAAAGAGAAGCAAAAAGTCGAGCCCCTGTTCTCTTCGGAATCGAACCACATGTCCCCGCCTGACTGCACTATGACGTTTTTCGCTATATAAAGACCGAGCCCCGTCCCTTCCGTCTGGTTCTTGATGGCATTGTCGCTCCTGAAAAACTTATGGAACACGTTCTTCTGCTGCTTTTTCGGTATACCTACCCCGTCGTCCTTCACGCACACCACCAGCCTGTCCTTCTCCGGTGTTATGGCCACGTCCACATTGCCCTTTTCCTTGGTATATTTGATGCTGTTGGAAATGAGGTTATCCAAAACAACCACCGTCCTTTTCCTGTCTCCGAATATTTTCGGCACCGATCCATAATTGACCACGTTAACCTTGACGTTGTGCGAGGCGGCCAGATTCCTGTTGTTGTCGATGACGTCTTTTATTATTCCCACGATATCGAGTTCCTCTTTGACCAAGGGGAGTCTTCCCTGGTCGATCCTGGCCACGTCCAGAAGGTCATTGACGAGCCTGATCATCCTAGCATTGGAATTTCCCACGTTGCCTATGAGCTCCTTCTGTTTCTCGGTCAGCCCTTCGCTGAACTTGGAAACCAGCAATTCCATTTCCCAGTTTATTTCTGAAAGCGGCGTTTTTAATTGGTGGGAAGCTATCGAGACGAATTCCGTCTTCATCTTATTGGCTCTGGCGATTTCGTCGACTCCGCTGATAATGGAATTCCCGACGGTAAAAAGCACCAATACCAAGGCGAACTCACTGAACAGCAGATATTCCACCGAATCCGGGTTATTGAAAACGAAATAGACCGCCAACATGGAAGAGATTATGATAATCCCCATCAAAATAAACAGGAATCCCGGTGATTTCCACACGCTCACCCCGAGTTCGTCCGCCTGTTTTTTGAGATCAAAACTTTCCAACATGTCTTGCATTGAAAACCGCATTTTTGTGTTTTTGTGAGATATTATTCTTGAGCGCTTTACTTCATGATTATAGCATAAAATTCACCGTCCCGAAACCATGGCTACGATGACAAAAAACAGCCTCGGAAGATGAGGCTGTTTTTAAAATTTCGCATCCTGACGATGGATAATTACGGCTTAAATCTTGAATTCCACCACGTCCCCGTCGTGCATGAGATATTCCTTGCCGACGGTCTTCACCGCTCCCAATTCCTTGGCTTTTCCCCAGGAACCTATTTCCAAAAGTTTGTCCCATCGGATGACGTCCGCGCGGATGAATTTTTCCTGAAAATCCGTGTGGATAGCAGCCGCGGCTTCCGGGGCGGTCGAACCTTTCTTGAAAGTCCAGGCTCGCGTTTCCTGTTTTCCGGTAGTGAGGTACGTCTCCAGCCCCAAAAGGGAATATGCGGCCACTACCAAGTTATCTATGCTTGATTTGAGCTCCAGCTCCGCTTTTTCCTCTTCGGTCATATCGATCAATTCCTCCTCGATCTTGATATCGAGTTTAACGTGCTGCCTTTTTTCCAGCTCCTCCGGGAGTTCCATTTCAATATCGGATACGTTGTAAACGTAAAGAAAAGACTTCATGGTCAGGAGCTGCATGTCGCGGATGGCGATTTTCGCGTTCTCATCCTTCATTGTTTCCTCAAGACCTGGGGTTTCATTAGCCAGTTTCCCACCTTCTAAGGTCGCTTTTACCTTTTTGATCGCCTCCAACTGCTTATCTGCGCCTTTTTTGTTGCCTCGGACTTCTTTTTCAATCCTCGCCTCCGCTTTCGCCACGGTTTCCATGTCGGCCAAGACCAACTCGGTATTGATCACTTCGATGTCGTCCATGGGATCGATTTTGTTATGGACATGGGTAATGTTGCCGTTTTCAAAAACTCGCACCACCTGGGCGATCGCGTCCACCTCGCGGATGTTCGCCAAAAATTTGTTCCCCAAACCTTCCCCTTCGGAAGCTCCCTTGACGATGCCGGCGATATCCACGAATTCCACGATGGCCGGCACTATCTTTTCCGTTTGCGACATCTCGGACAGTTTTTGGAGCCTTTCGTCCGGAACCTTCACGATGCCGATATTCGGCTCTATCGTGCAGAAAGGATAGTTGTTAATATCCACCGGATTCTTGGTCAGTGCCTTGAAAAGCGTCGATTTTCCCACGTTCGGCAGGCCGACGATTCCTATTTTTAGCGACATATCTTTAATATCTAGTATTTAATATCTCATATCCTGTATAAAATACAGCAAATCCGATAAATAAGCAATGGAACTTGCGGCATCATCAATTTGTATTATATTAAGCTCTTTTTCCGTCTTTCATAGATGTTTAAAGCCGGCCATCCCGAAGGAGGCGCCTTATGTCGAGCGAAAAATTATGCGAAAACTGCGGACATTGCGAACTAGCCCATGAATGCCTCTGGAAACTTGAAGGATATGAGGATCTTTCCAGGGTGAAAGGGGAGGAATTCGCCCACCGCACATTCGAGCAGGACCATCCTGGCATAGCCCACTGCCCCGGATATAAACCAGGAACGCGAGACGCGCTCGAAGAAAAAGAAAATCCCTATCAATAGACGGACCTGCATCCGTCGGCCGGCGAACCAGTCGGCCTTTTCCTTTTCCAGGTTTTCAATGGACCACGACCCGGACCGTTGATTTTAATCCCCTTTCGTGCTATTAATACATGACGCTAAACACGGAACCTATGAAACCGACCCATATCATCTGCCATTACGGAGAACTGGCCCTCAAAGGAGGGAACCGGTTGTTTTTCGAAAGGCAACTAGTCCAAAACATCCGCCAACAACTCAGCGTGGATTTTTCCGATTCCATCAAAGAGGTACAGAGAAAATACGGTAGCATCGCCATCATCCTGACTCCGGAAGGATCCGAGCGAATCAAACCGCTGAAGGAAGCCGTTTCCAAGATATTCGGCATTGTGCATTTTTCCGTCGCGGTCGAAACCGTCCAAGAAATCGAAGCTATCAAAAAAACCGCCCTGGAACTTTTGGAAAAAGAACGCTTCGAGACTTTCCGGGTCACGACACAAAGATCGGAAAAAAGCTTTCCACTGACATCCGAGCAAGTGAACCGCGAGGTCGGAGCCTTAGTCGTGGATAAATTGCAAAAAAAAGTAAGTCTCAAGAATGCCGACCGCGTTTGTTTCGTGGAAATATCCGGCAAAAACGCCTTCCTTTATGCCGAAAAAATCAAAGGGGCAGGAGGAATGCCGGTCGGAACCGCAGGAAGGGCGCTTGTGCTCCTTTCCGGAGGCTTGGATTCCCCGGTCGCCGCCTATTACGCGCTCAAAAGGGGACTCAACGTCAAGTTTATCCATTTCCATTCCATCCCCTACACTTCCAAAGCATCTCTGGATAAAGTTTCCCAACTGGCCAAAGCCCTCAAAAAATATAAAGCCGGGGGGAAAATATTTTCCATACCTTTCGCGGACGCCCAAAAAGAAATCATGCTCAACTGTCCCGACAGCCTGCGCATAATCCTGTATCGCCGATTGATGCTCAGGATCTCCGAAGCCGTCGCCCGAAGAAACAAGGCGCAAGCCTTGGTAAACGGAGATTCCTTGGGGCAAGTCGCTTCCCAGACATTGGAAAACCTTTCAGTCGTGGGCCAAGTTTCCGGTCTGCTTCTCATCCGCCCGCTTATCGGGATGGACAAGGAGGAGATCATGCAAATAGCCCGCGAAATCGGAACTTATGATATCTCAATCCTCCCCCATGACGACTGTTGCACGCGACTCATGCCGAAAAAACCCGAGATTCGGGCGAAACTGGAAGATGTTTTAAATGCTGAAAAAAACCTCGACATCGAAAAAATAGTGTCCGATGCCTTGGCAAACACGGAAATAAGAAACATATGAACAAAAGCCGCCCTGGGGCGGCTTTTGTGAAATAACTTTTTTTAAATCCTTCGAGTCCCAAGATTAAATGCTTTCGAGGGATTTCCGAAGCTCGTCCATTTTATTCTTATCCGAAAGCTCGATTTTTCTTCCCAAATAATGATGGGTTTTAATTCTGACTTCCTGCAGAAATCCGTTCAAGCCGTTCCTGATTTTCTCAGTTTTGTCTGAAGCTTCCTCCGCGGTAAAGCCTCTCGAGTCACCGCCCTTCATCTCCAAAACCAGATCCTTCAACTGCTTCTTCTGTTCCTCCCGCAAAAAACCGCTACTGGAAATGCTTTTCATAAGGCCGGCCTTGTTTTTGATGGATTTCCAAACCGGACCTATGTTTTTCGAGGAAGCCGAGGGGATCAGGGACATCAATTTGAACACTGCGTTCGCCGAAGCGAAATCAATGAAGTCAACGAAGCCCTTCTTGTCCTCTTCCGAAAGGGCGCTGTTTTTTATATGGCTTTTCAATAGGTTTTTTTGGGTTTCCATTTTTTTAGATTAAATATTCATCTTCAACGAAAGCTTGGCGCTGTATCTGGCGACTTTCGTGCCGTCCTCCTGGGCGGTTTCATATTCCTCGACTTCTATCCCCGTGACTCTGATCGTCTGGTCGAAGGCCTGCCTGGAAATATTTTCCACTTCCGAAGATTGTCCGGCACCGGCGCTTTCGGCTTCGTTCACCAAAAGGTTCTCGACCGCTACTCCCTGATAGGCCGCGGCTTCCAGGAGGGCTCCCAGTACCGCACTCTCCCTGCTTTCCGCTTCATATCCGAACACCTCCTCGCGGACATTCTCCCCGGTTTCAAAATCCTGGTTTTCCGATTCGAAAAAAACGTTCGACACTTCCATTCTGGATTTATAATCGGAAATATCCTTTCCATTTTCAGAACCGGAATTCTCGGCTTGCTGGGAAACTACAAATTGCTTCACGTCATAATTTACCTCGCCTTTCTCCTGAAGATCGGAAAGTATCCGATCGACGTCCATATTTATTTCATATTTCCCTGAAACCGAATCGCCATAACTTCCCATAACCCCCTCTTGCCCCTGCAGGGATCTGACCTCGTCTACGATACCGGTTATCTTCTCACTGACATCGCTTTTAGTCTCGAAATCATCCTCCTGCGCCCCGTCCACAATCCTCTCGATGTCGGCTGAGATATCGGGATTGCTCCAATCGATTTCGCCGGCCTCCGCTTCTCCGCCCATCCTGGAAAAAAGGGAAATCGCAGTAAAAGCGGTGAAAGCGACTTTGTTCTTCTTGATGAACCAACCCAGTTTTTTCGGGATGTCCATCAAAGAAAAACCTTTCCTTCCGCCTTCTCCGCGAAGCGCCTGCTTCACATCTTCATAATTGTCGGCGATCCCGAGGATGATGTCCATGAGCTCCTTTTTCGAATCTTCAAAATCACCCTCGGACAACCCTTCGATGCTTTCGAGTTGGGAAATGGCCTCCTTCAAAACATTGTCGAACTCCCCTGTGAATCTTTCCGCCACTTTCTCGAAATCGGTCGACTCAGCAAGAGCCTTGTCCATGTTTTCCAAAAAAACTTGCGCCTCCTGTTCGGAAGAGAACTTCCCGGACTCCATCAAAGCTCCGACCCTTTGGGAGTCGGCTTTCGGTTCCTGCTCATCTAATTTTTCTTTATCCGTTTCCTGTTCCTGTTGGAAATTTTCTGCACCTTTTAACATATTTATCCTTAAAAAAATAAAAAGACGCGGTTTTCACCCGTCTTTAATATTAATTATAGCACGTTTTTCCGCCCTTGTCCAACCGAGCCGTTTCTCCGCTCCGATCGCTCCGC
>LCPX01000005.1:0-12286 GCA_001003855.1 Candidatus Moranbacteria bacterium GW2011_GWE1_49_15
TAATTGGCGACATCCGTATTGAAAAAATCCGCGGCCACGTCCTTGAGCTTGCTTGCCTTACTCAATATGATAAATCTGGTTATCGGATCTTCTATCGATGGAAGCGAGGGATCCTGAAGGGCCACGAATCCCTTGAGTATCCTGAGGAATTTCACATGGATGTCCGCGATGCTCTCGGGAACTTCGAGTCCCTGCACCTCACCTATGAAACCTTCCGTCTTGGAACCCAACTGCCTGAAATATTGAGCGTTCGGTGACGCCGTGGAAAGGGTTACCAGTTGGTTTTCAAAATTTTCATAAAAGTTCTCCAGATCCTTTTCCGAGGTTATTTGCTGGGGGGCGTTGTTTATAAACGCGTAGAACATACCGGTCAGATATTCGTCATAATCGCCTTTTTCCCGGCGCAGTCTCTCCTCATCTCCCAAGGAAGCATAATCCTGTTTTTTTATCTTTACGCTCGCCCTGTCCACCTGGGGCAAGTCGTTTATAGAAGAGACTCCCGTCATTTTTTCCCCAAGACTTTCGTTCACGAAATCGTCCAGGTCTTCCACTGTGAGGGATTGTTTGTCTTTGGTAGTGAGTAATTGCTGGAAGTCCTCGGTGAATTTTTGCGTGAGTCCTGTTCCCTGCGCCGCGCTTGCTCCTGCGGCCACAAGGCTTTTATCCCCCACCAATTTATCCCCGGGGGCGGGCTTCAATGGATCGTAGCCGCTTTTGACTTCCGTACCGTCGGAATATCCATCCCTGTCCGTGTCCTTCTTGGAAGGATCAGTTCCGTATACTTTCTCTTCTTCGTCACTCAGGCCGTCCTGGTCCAGATCTGAAAACACCAACTTGTTAGCGGTGTTGGCCACAACCAAAGCGGCGAAAGCGAAAGCGACCAAGGAAAGGAAACCTATGCTTAGTTTTTTTATCGGTTTTTGTTTCATAAAAGTTTCTTAAAGATTACTTTTATTATAACATTTATTTTTCCAAACTACAAAAAACCCACCCTGTCAGAAGTGGGATGCATAGGTTTCGAGATGCCTTTTGAAATTATTCTTGACCGCCGGTCCCATCAATCTTTCGACAGGCGCGAAATCATCCGTCAAAACCAAGGATTTTTCTGACAATTCTGGAATTTCATGGAGAATTTTAGCTGATATCAAATTGCCGTTAGGCAAAGACTCGAGTCCGCTTGCGATTTCCTGCTCGCTTATCCTTCGTTCTGAATCCGTTCCGATTATGACTAGGTTCTGGACCTCTTCCAGGCTGTGCCCATAATGCAATACATACGTATTGGGGAAAGTTTTCCTGATCGTCCTCAGGACGCTCTGGAAAAACAGCGAGTTCTCACCGCTTACCGCGGAAATTATGTTTATGGCAAAAATTCCATCCTCGGAAAGACTGCCCTTGATAAGCTCGTTTGATTCAAGGGTGGTCAAGTGCCAAGGCACCGAAATAAAGGAATTGTAAGCGTCCACGAAAACCAAATCGAATTTCTTTTCGTTTTTTTCGAAAAACATCCTGCCGTCAGAAATTACCGTCTCGACCGGATTCGAACTTTTCTTAAAATAGATATCCGAAATCCTGCTCACCTCCGGATCTATCTCAACGGTGCTCACCTTCGCATCGCTATAAAAATCGGCCAGGTTCTTGGAAATAAGATTCGACCCTCCCCCAATCACCGCTATATCGCTAAACTCCCGCTTCAAGATGGAAAAAATAGGATAGACATGGGGATAGGTGTCTATTTCCCCTTCGCTTTCCATGCTATGGAAATCGAAATCCAATATCAAAAGTCTCAGATCGTTTCCTTTGACGCTTTTTACGTCGGCCACCTTTATCGCGTAATAATCGCTTTCCCCGAAATAAACCAACTTCTCGGAATTCTTCGGAATCGAAAGAGCGCCTATTATGGAAAACGCCAAGGGCATCAATATAGCGACCGATACCAACCCCGTTTTTTTCCTCGGAAAATCTACGACCAGAGCGCAAAAAAACATGACCGCGGCCATCAAAAGCACCGTCTTGGTGCTTCCCATGAAACCAATGAAGAAAAACCCCGTCAAAAAGGTTCCGATTATGCTACCCAAGGACCAGGCTGCGGAAACGCTCCCGGCCCGCCTGCCCGTATTTTCTACGTCCTCCAAATAAAACTTCAAAAGTCCCGGATATATGGTCCCATAAAACACCGAGGGCAAGAGAAATATGAAGAAGGAGACCAGGATAATCCTAACTATCAAGTTGATATCCAATGAGGACAACCACCCGGAATACCTAGCCCAGAGCGGTATAAGCGCGGTCGACAAAAAGACGGCTACGAAAAATATAAAGAGGGTTTTTTTGGATTTTCGCCTGTCTATAAGAATGCCTCCCAGCATATTTCCGATGGACATGCCCAAAAGCACCGTTCCTATTACCGCGGTCCAGGTATATACGGAACTGCCCAGAAGCGGAGCCAAAATCCTGCTGGCCGTCAATTCCACCACCATCAAGGAAAAACCGGAAAGAAATGCGATCAAAAGATATATATACATGTATCGAATGATACCACGGAAAACTTATTTGAGGAAAATGCGGTAGGCGCAAAGATAGTATATAAATATATTATAATATATTTATATACTTTTGTCAATACATATCTCCCTTACCTCTTGCCTACTGCTACCAATCAACAAACCCGCCACCAACCAAAACATTATTTGGCCCTGCTGGATATCCCATAGATAGTGATCGAAAAGCATAATAAACAAAAAACCGATAAGTATAGCCCTTAAATAAACCATCCCTTCCATATCAGTAATTGTTCCACGTGGAACATTGGCACTCCTATTATTCAAATCATTGTTCCACGTGGAACAATTCACGGCATTATCCTTATTAAATTGTTCCACGTGGAACAATTTAAAGAGAAGCACAATAAATAAAGCGAGTCCTATCAAGCCCAACTCATTTAATATAAGCAGGAACACATTATGGACAGGCTGATATTGCCAATCCAGCGTTCCTTTGACATTTAACAGATTATTCACATATTGCCCTGATCCTATTCCGAGTATCGGATTAGCAAAAAATGTTCCACGTGAAACATTCAGATATCCGATTCTATCCTCGACGCTTCTGCCGATTAGGGAATAATATTCCGGCTTTAAAATAAACATGGTGGCAATAAAAATTCCTACTACGAGAAGAAACTTTATCCAAGCTCCCCTCTTGGACCATTTAAATGTTCCACGTGGAACATTTATACTGAAATACTTACTCACTATATAAATAATGGCCACAAATAAGCCAAATATGGCTGACTTTGAAAATGTTAAGAATAAGGCCATAATCTGAATTATCACTATAAGCGATATAAAAACTGGCTTTTTTACACAATGTTCCACGTGGAACATTTTTGCCAAAGCAACCGCCTCGCTTTTCTTTTCCCCATTAAATTGTTCCACGTGGAACAATTTAATATACATAAACGTGCATAGCAATGATAACAACAGAAAGCCGCCCAAAATATTGGGATGAGGAAATAAACCATAAGATCTTATGTAAATATCACCATTAAGAACTATTTTGGCTATGCCCGTCATTCCCTGACTTAAAATACTTTCCTTAAGCCAAAACAATCCAATGGAAGATTGTTTGATAAATTGAGCTATTCCCAGCAGTCCATGGGCAATACCCGTAAAAATAATCACCTTCAAAGTTGATTTAAGAAATGTTCCACGTGGAACATTTATCCAAAGATATACATATAATAAGGAGAACTCTAATAATTTGAATGATCTAAATATTGCTAACAATTTTTCTGCAGACCAAATTGTGGATAAAAAAGAAAAAAACACCAAAACAAAGGGAAATAACAACAATTTATTGTGTATAACTTGTGTGTATAATTTTATTGCTTCATCCTTACTTTGGAGAAAAAAATGTTCCACGTGGAACATTTTGCGGGCTAGCTTCCAACTAAAATCGGAAATGCTATTTATTGACAAACATTCTTTATTATTGCATAATACTATAAGCCAGCTACTCAGAAACGCAACCAACAAAATGTCCGAAACATATATGGAAATGCCGGTAAATTCGTTATATCCTCCTCTGATAGGGATAAAATAGACTACTTTGCGCACAGATAAAGGAAAGACCGCCAAAAAAGCATAGAAGAGCCAGATGTCCGGACGCCGCTTGAATTTCAGCCACAATTTACCGATAATATCCATAGCCCCATTATAATCCATTTTAAAGGAAAAGGGGATACATAAAGCATCGGATCGAGTTGTCCCCTTAATCCACCCGAAGGCTTCCCTGAAAGTTGACCGCCCAAGCGAAAACTGTTAACATTAGACATGTACTTAGGGCCCATAGTATAGCGGTAGAACGCATCCATGGCATGGATGAAGTCAGGGTTCGACTCCCTGTGGGTCCACAATTGTTTTTATAAAAAAAATCGAAATAGGAAAAATAAAACGGCCCGGCAAGGGTCGTTTTATTGTCGAACGAAGCGAGAGAAATCAAAACTCTTTTTCATTTCCCTGTCTACCGACAGGTAGGCGAGCAAGTGACGACAAGAAATTGGCAAGTGTCCGTTTATCTTTAAATACGCCATGCCCGCTCATTGCAACCCCAATATCTCCGGCAAGGTCCGGGAGAAGTTGCAGCCCATCATGCGACAGTATTTTTTGCATTTTCTGATGGAGCATCTTTCACTGGAGGATTCCTTTGAGCCCAGCAGTTTTGCAATACCGCTTCCTTGAACATTTCCTACGCTTTTTCTTTTGAAACAAAGGGACATTTCTCCTTTCGGACTTATGACGCAGCTATGCTGTCCGGCGAAACACCTTCTTTTGAGCGCGCTTTCCGGATCGAGATAATATTTTTCAATTGCCGACAGATTGGCGGGCGAGTTTTTTATGTTTGCCGGTTTTTCCCTGTTAAGCCAAGAAAATAAATCAAGCACGTCTTCCTTTTTCGGCCACAAGCTTGCCGATATGCTATTTTCTTCCGATATCTCTTTTTGACCTGTGTTTATGGGCTCGTCCAGGGGTTGAAGTATCAACGAGACCGTATTTTTTTCGCGTAGATATTTTTCCACGAAGCTCCTGACGTTTTTAATGTTGCGCGCCGTCACCAGGATACCGACCTCGGTCCTGATAGCCGAATCTTGAAGTAGGGAAATGGCCCGCTTGGCCTTCTTCGCCGCTCCCGGGAAGCCTCTTACGCCGTCATGGATATCATCGTCCAAATCATAAAGGGATATCTTGGCGCAATCCAATCCAGCCTGGGCCAATTCCAACGCCACGTCCTCACCTATCAGTGAACCGTTGGTGTTCAACGTGGTTCCATATCCCGCAGATTTCAACTCGCTTATAAGGAAAAGGGTGAGGTCTTTGCGCAAAAGCGGCTCGCCGCCGTTTATTTCTATGAAAGTTTCTTTCGGAAAATATCCGGCAATGTCTTCGACTATGCGCTGCCATGCGGAAATCTCCAGCTCCTCATGACGTTGGGTTTTCCAAATCTCGCACATCTTGCAACGGAAATTGCAACGGAAGGTGATGATCAGACTTAAAAAATCCGGGAGGAGGAGGTGCTTTCCCGAGAAGTAACTGGTTTCTTTGGCGATTTTTTTACAAAGCTTGCCCGTATCCATATATTGGATTGTACCACCCCCGAAGATTATGTAAATTCGAGGAAAACACCATTTACTTAGGGGGAGTTGGATGGTATTGTAATAATATAAAAACGGTGATATGATCTTTAAACATGCCCCCATAGCTCAATGGATAGAGCGGATCCGTCCTAAGGATACGATGTGTGTTCGATTCATGCTGGGGGCACATTGAGGTTTCTTTCCTTATGATAAAGAAAATCCCAAGGCAAGTCCTTGAGGTACTAGGTAAAATCGAGAAATCGGGTTTTGAGGCGTATGTCGTCGGAGGATGCGTACGCGATTTGATCATGGACCGGCTCCCCAAAGACTGGGACATAGCCACCAGCGCCAAGCCCGAAAACATCGTCGGTATTTTCGGAGAAGATAAGACTTTCTATGAGAACAAATTTTTCACCGTAGGCATAAAAACGGAGGATCCATCCATCGGCATAATCGAGGTCACAACCTATAGGACGGAATCTGGATATTCCGACAGAAGAAGACCAGACGAAGTAAGGGCGGCTGAAACGCTGGAAGAAGATCTGGGCAGAAGGGATTTTACCATGAACGCGATCGCCCTGGGAGCCAACGGGGAAATGAAACTGACGGATCCTTTCGACGGGCAGAAAGATATAGAGCATAAGCTGATCAGGACGGTAGGGGAAGCGAAGGACAGGTTTTCCGAGGATGCGCTCAGGATGATGCGTGCCATCAGGTTCCACAGTGAACTGGGATTCGAAATAGAAAAAGAAACCCTCGAAGCCATCGAGGAGCACTCCGGGCTCATTAGCCATGTAGCCTTGGAGAGGATCCGGGACGAATTCTCCAAGATCGTGCTTTCCTCCAATCCTTCCGAAGGGGTTGATATGATGCATAAACTCGGCCTGCTTTCATATGTCGTTCCGGAACTTGAAAAAGGAGTGGGAGTCAAACAGAACCGCCACCATATATACACCATCTACAGGCATTGCCTGCTTTCTTTGAAGTATTGTCCCTCGAACAAACTGGAAGTTCGTCTAGCATCCCTTCTCCACGACATAGCCAAACCTCAAACGAAAAGGGGCGAGGGGGAGTTCGCCACGTTTTATAACCATGACCACGTAGGATCCAAGGTTGCCGAAAGCATCCTCAAAAGGCTCCGCTACTCGACCGAAATTGTTTCCAAGGTGAAACTGCTCGTGGACAACCATATGTTCTATTACAATCCGGACGAAGTGAGTGAGAGCTCGGTCCGGAGATTGGTGAGCAAAGTCGGATTGGAGAATATGAAGGATCTTTTGGATCTTCGCATCGCCGACAGGCTCGGAAGTGGCACTCCCAAGGCCAAGCCCTATAAGCTCCGCCATCTGGAATATATGATAGACAAGGTTTCCCAGGACGCAGTTTCAGTTAAAATGCTCAAAGTCGGCGGCAATGATCTGATGGAAGAACTGGGAATCAAGCCAGGACCGAAGATAGGGACTATCTTGGATGTATTATTGGCCGAAGTCATAGAAGACGCCTCCAAAAACAACCGCGAATATCTCCTGGAAAAAGCCGCCATGCTCGAAATCGAGGATTTGGAAAAAATCCGCGCCATGGCGAAGGAAAAAATAGAGGAAAAAAAGGAGGAGGACGACAAGGAGATAAAGGGGAAACACTGGGTCAAGTAGGACTTGCCAAAATCGGGGATACGTGCCATTATAGACATGCAGTAATAATTCAAATTCAAGCGGACATTGGTTCACGGAAAACGGAACGACTGTTCAGCGGGTACAATGCTATGGCTCTGACAAGCAAGCAGAAGGAAAAAGTGACGAAAGAAGTCAAACGTCATGAAAAGGATACCGGTTCTCCGGAATACCAGATTTCTCTCTTTACAGAGAAAATCAAGAGACTTACTTCCCATCTTAAGAAAAACAAGCACGATTTCCACTCCAGAAGGGGACTTCTGAAAATGGTGGCCAAAAGAAGAAGCTTGATGGGATATCTGCTAAAGAAAGACGAGAAATCTTACAAGAAACTTATCAAAAAACTTGGTTTAAAAGGATAGACTTTTTCAAAAGGCAGCTCTGAAAGGCTGCTCTTTTGTTACATTCACAAAAAATCATATGAACATCATACCTAAAATGAAAGAGCAGAGGGTGGGCGTCCTGGTGGACATCCAAAACCTCTATTACAGCGCCAAGGCCTTGTATGGAAGGAAAGTCAATTTCCAAAAAGTCCTCGACGAAGCCGTTTCCGGTCGGAAACTTATCCGCGCCATCGCCTATGGCATCAAAACAATCGAGGGTCAGGAAGAAAAATTCTTCGATGCGTTGGAAAAACAAGGGTTCGAAGTCAAAACGAAGGATCTGCAAATCTTTCCGGGCGGGGTCAAAAAAGGGGATTGGGACGTGGGAATCGCAGTCGACGCCATCAAACTTTCCAAAAACCTCGACGCGATCATTCTGGTCTCCGGGGACGGAGATTACATCCCGTTAGTTGAATACATCCAGAGCACGACCGGAAGCAGGGTGGAAGCGATCGCTTTCGCCGAATCGGCCAGCGGACGCCTGATCGAAAAAGTGGACGATTTCGTCAACCTCTCGGAAAACAAGAAAAAATTCCTCCTTTAAAGATATCCGTTTCAAAAAACCGCCCCAGCGGCGGTTTTTTTCTTTTTTAGTTGACTTTACAGCCGAACCGGGCTATTGTTTAGCCAGTAAACAATTAAAAATAACGGCTTTTGTCAGGGACTGATAGACACACTCATGGCGTCGATGGTGCGAAAATCGACACTGCGCGCGTGTTTATAGGCAGTTGTTGGCAAAAGATCTGCCTCTTCTTATGGAACAGAAGAAATGGTCCCTCCAGATCGGGGGACGCGAGTTGGTAATTGAAACCGGGCTTTTGGCCAAGCAGGCCAACGGAGCGGTAACTGTGCGCTATGGCGACACGGTCGTTTTGGCGACCGCCACGATGAGCAAGGGCGCTTCGAGGATAAGCGGATATTTTCCCCTCATGGTCGATTACGAAGAGAGGTATTACGCCGCCGGGAAAATAAAGGGTTCGAGGTTCATCAAGAGGGAAGGAAGGCCTTCCGATGATGCAGTTCTGACGGGAAGAGTCGTGGACAGGACGATCCGCCCGCTTTTTGACGCCAGGATGAGAAACGAGGTCCAAGTCGTCATAACCGTGCTTTCAATCGACGGGGAAAACGATCCGGATATCGTTTCCATGATCGCCGCTTCGGCCGCTTTGACGCTTTCCAATATCCCGTGGAACGGACCTATCGGGGCCGTGAGAGTCGGAAGATTGAAAGGAGACTTGATTTTGAATCCGGTAAACGGGGAACTCGCGGACGGGGACATGGACCTCATCCTTTCCGGAACGAAGGACAAAATCAATATGATCGAAGCCGGGATAAAGGAAGTTTCTGAAGCCGACGTGGTGGCCGCTTTCGAATTCGGTTTCGACGCCATCAAAAAAATATCTTCCTTTATAGAAGATATCCGAAAAGAAGTCGGAAAAGAAAAAGCGGTTCCGGCCCTTTTGGCAGCCGAGCCGGAATTCGAAGCTAAAGTGAAGGAAATTTTGCTTGCGAACAATCTCGCTGAAGCGCTCTATGATAAAAACAAACATGTCATTGAGGGAAAATTGAAGGATATCAAGGGAGTTGTCGAAAATTACATCGATGAAAATTACACTGAAGGCAAAGACAGACTGAAAGAGGTCGCCGAACAGGTCTTCGAGGAAGTTTCCGATGAAATCGTCCATGAAAACGTCCTTCAAAACGGGCAGAGGCCTGACGGAAGAAAGCTGGACGAAATCAGACATATCGACTGCAAAGTCGGGGTCTTGCCAAGAACCCACGGAACAGGACTCTTCACCAGGGGAGAAACGCAAGCTTTGACCGTAACAACCCTCGGATCGCCTGGGGATGAGCAGATCATTGACACGATGGAGATCGACACCAAGAAAAGATACATCCACCACTACAATTTCCCTCCGTTTTCTGTCGGAGAAGTTCGCCCGATGAGAGGACCGGGAAGAAGGGAAATCGGACACGGAGCCTTGGCTGAAAGAGCTTTGATTCCGGTCATTCCTCCGAAGGAAGAGTTCCCGTACACTATCCTTTTGGTTTCCGAAATACTTGAATCCAACGGTTCTTCTTCTATGGCTTCGACTTGCGGATCAACCCTTTCCCTTATGGACGCCGGTGTTCCGATCATAAGACCGGTCAGCGGAATAGCCATGGGAATAATCATCGGAAAAGACGGGTCATATAAGGTTCTTACCGATATCCAAGGACTTGAGGATCATTATGGAGACATGGACTTCAAGGTTGCCGGAACGGAAAAAGGAATAACGGCCCTTCAGATGGATGTCAAAGTGGATGGAATCACGGTTGAGATGCTACGCGACGTGCTTGTCCAGTCGAACGGCAACAGAAAAACCATCTTGGAAAAGATGCTTTCCACGCTTCCGGTGCCAAGAAAAGAAATGTCCCAATACGCCCCAAGGATCATCACGATGCACATCAATCCTGAGAAGATCAGGAACGTCATCGGAACCGGAGGAAAAATCATCAACGAAATCATCGATTCGACCGGTGTTGAAATCGATATCGAAGACGACGGGTCCATCTTCATCACTTCTCCGGACGCGCTAGCCGCCCAAAAAGCCCAGGAGTGGATCAAGAATCTGACGCATGAAGTAAAAGCCGGAGAAATTTTCAATGCGAAAATAACCAGACTTATGAACTTCGGCGCATTCGCTGAAATTCTTCCGGGACAGGAGGGACTCATTCACATCTCGCAATTCTCAGACCAAAGGGTTGAAAAAGTAGAAGATGTCTGCAAAATCGGAGATATTCTTCCGGTTAAAGTCATCGAGATCGACAGCCAGGGAAGAATAAACCTTTCGGCCAAGGCAGCGACGAAGATTATGCAATAAATCTTTATTGGCAACAAATCGCTTTCATTGTAAAATAGAAGTACCATAAGGTGCTTCTATTTTTTATACCAAAACAAAAATATGTTCAGTCCGTCAAATAAAAATTCCAACCCGGCAGGTATCGACGGTTCCGCCTTAAAGGGCTTCATCCACACGATGCAGGATGACCTCAACCCTTCAGCGCAACAACAGAAGCCGTCCGCTCGACCAGCCCAATCAAACCCTTTTGCCGGCAACAAAAATGCGGCTTCATCTTCCGGCCTGTCTTCCACTAGTCCTTTCCTAAATGATGCGCCGGAAAAACCGTCCCAGACACCCACGAAAACCGCCCCTATAACAAGTCCCCAACAGCCTGTTGTGCCGCAACAAAAAAACGCTTTACCTCCCCAGGCACCACTCAAGAAAAAATCCTCCTCTATCACGACAGTGCTTATTGTCCTCATAGTCATACTCATGCTTTCCGCGATAGGAGCGGGAGGATATTACGCTTGGAAAAACAATCTTTTTTCCACGAAAGGAACTCCCGTCGATGAAAACGAGGAAATCGCGCCCGAAAATGAAACAATCCCGCCGGAAGAAGAACAGATAACCATAACCCCTATTTCGGAAAAATATTCTTCTGAAAAACCGAATTTCCTTTCCATCAATATAGAAACTTCTTCTCCGGAAGATATCAAAAGGGTCATATCCGACACAGCAAACGAACTCTCCGGCTTGCAATCCAAAAGTCCTTTTGAATTCATAATTACGGATTCCAATAACAATCCGATAGCATTCCCCATATTCTCGATAGCATCCAATCTGAACTTGTCTTCAGAGTTATTGATAAACCTCGAAGAACAGTTTTCCTTCTATATACACAACGACCAAGGCGGACCAAGAATTGTTATGGCCATAGAAATAAAAAATGGAAAAGAGGTTTCAGCCGAAATGCTCCGGGAGGAGCCGACTTTGCTTGACACCCTATCATTCCTGTTCCTACCGGAAAAGCCGACCACAACCAAAACGACGTTCCAATCAAGCGTTTACGACGGGATCGATATAAGATTCGTTAATTTCAACGCTGACGGTTCATTGTCAATCGATTATACAATCTATGACAACAAACTCATCATAGCCACCAGCAAAAGTTCCATGAGGTCCGTCATAGACAAGATCCTTCAACAAAAGGCGGCATTTTCAAATACCACTCCGACTGAAGAAGTGTCGACTCCGGCTGTAATCCCGCCATCCCCAACCACCGACATCGCCGTTCCTGATCCAATGGCCTCTATAATCCCATCCGAATCGGACACCCAAAAAACAACAGAAAATGCTCTTCTACCACCATCCCCTGCCGAAAACAGCCTCTGATTATTTGTGGATAACTTGTTAGCAACTCCCCGTATCCTAATTTTTTGGCTTAATTGAGGCATCGAATTAAAATAAATTACTTTAATTTATCCCTAAAACGCCACATCCGCTCACAACCTCGCCAAATAACAAAATTATTGCCTGAAACAAGCCATTATTACACCATACCTTTGACCTATCGCGATTTTTTTGCTATAATTGGCATATAAGAACATTGAAAACCGAATCAAAGGACACGGTAGAAGTGTTTCCAATCACAATTTCCCCCTATTTGTGATTGGAATTCTTCTACTGTTCAAGCGTTTTGACAATGATCAAAACCGCCTCCAATTCTGACTGGAGGACCCAAAACAAAAACAAAAATACTTTTAAAACAAAAATAAAAAA
>LCPX01000005.1:12316-37431 GCA_001003855.1 Candidatus Moranbacteria bacterium GW2011_GWE1_49_15
AGTTCTTTAAACACAAAGGCTATCATGCCAGAGAACGGTAAGAAGAAAGTGCTTATAATAAAAGGTCAGAAATAAGTACGAACCAAACATGTACACAAAATACATGTTATCCAGAAATTTTCGAACATGCCTTCACCCGGGCTATAAAAATTCACGGTCAACATGTTGGTACATGACAAACACCTGGCGCTCCCGCCATATATTATATATTTTGGGCGCTTGTGAGCGCCGGGTTTCCCCTAAAAAATCCGGATCAGGTAATTGCACATAAAGAAATGTTTTTATATGCAGCTACCTGCGACGAATGACCAAAATGAGCCCTTATGAGGGCTTTTTGCATATAAAAATGAAATTATTCTATCCAGCGAAGACTAATAACCTAAACAAGACCGGCGTAGGAGGCCTTGGCGAGGTTGTTGCGGCTGAATATTTACGGGAAAAAGGCTACCGTATTGTTGAAACGAATTTCAGAAACCGCATAGGAAGACAAATAGGCGAGATAGACATCGTCGCTTATAAAAAGGATTTTTTGGTTTTTATCGAAGTCAAAAGCAGGGTCTGGAACGAAAATTTTGAAATTCTTCCCGAAGAAAACATCACCCCCTCAAAAATCAGGAAGCTGCAAAAGACGATCCAGCTATACATCAAACTGCATAAGTTGTGGGAAAAAAAATGGAGACTCGACGCCGTAACGGTCATTTTCGATAAAGATTTAAAAAAAACGAAAATAAGGCATTTGCCAGATATTTTCATATAGACAACCTGCCCGCAACATTGCTATAATTTAAAAAGGATAACTTTCTAAAGCTAAACATATGTCTTTGGACAAAAATTTCATCGAGGAATCCCAAAAAAAACTTTTGGACGAAAAAAGAAGGATAGAGGAGGACCTGGAAAGGTTTGCGAAACCTACAGATGCCCCGGGTGAATACGAAACTACTTTTGGCGATCAGGGCACGGACGAGGATGAAAACGCCTCGGAGGTGGAAGAATATACCGACAACCTCGCTCTCGAGAACAGCCTTGAAAAACAACTGAAGGAAATACATGAGGCTTTAGCAAGAATAGACGATGGCACATACGGTTACTGCGAAAATTGCCAGAAGGAAATAGATACCGACCGTCTCAAGGCTTATCCGGCGGCCAAAACCTGTATTAACTGCAACTAGGTGTTTCCTTATTTCAGCTTAGATAAAAGAAAAAGAGCGGCCGCATGCGGAGCTCTTTTTCTTTTTTTAATATTACTCGATCAAACAACGAAGCACTTTTTTGCTTTAAATAAAACTTTTTGTAATAAAAATATCTCCTTGGGGATAACTATAAATACCCGCCTCTTTGTCTTATACTGGCTGCTTTCCATATCCTTTATTGTCTTAGTATTTTTCCTTAATCAAAAAAAATCTTTATTTAAGCCAATTTTTCTTATTTTTATGCTTTCGGGTGCCGTATCTAACATGCTAGACCGCCTTATTTTTGGATGCGTTCGTGACTTCATACCTTTTATTTTCGATCTGTTTTATTTCAATGCGGCAGATACTTTTATCGCTGCCGGCTTTTTGTTTTTTCTCATATTTTTATTCAAAAGTGAATAAGATGTTCATAACAGTGTGAACAGCCTTAATTAGTTGTGGACAAGGGTGCTTATAAGTGTGTGTATATATCCCCAACCAATGTGCACATCTTTCAAAACATACCATTCTGTTTTTTTCGAATACTTATACCCACCCTTTTATACACCCTGACTTTGACTTACTAACAGCCTTTTTATGCCAGGAAGGCTTTATTTTAAATCCATATCGTACTTATCAACATTTTTCCATCCCTTAATAATCATAACAATATTTATATATATATATATTATATTAAATACATTAAAGAGATATTGGGTAAGAAAGACATTGATTTGTATACAAAGAAAAATTGTTGTATTATATATGTATCAAAAACAAAATAGTCCATGGGTAGGCTTATGGAAAATAAAAATATAGATCTCAAGGAATTTTTTTTAGACTCCCTTTTTGTTTTAGGCATAGTCGCCATATATGTTCTTTTTCCGACCAATGATTTCTTCCAACAAATCATAACCCTGGTAGTCTTTTTTATAGGGATGCCTATTTTATATTGTAAATTCATCACGGGAAGGAAATTATATTCTTTCGGAATTTCAAAGGGGGATGTAAGAAATGGATTATTTTGGTCGTTGGGATTATTTTCGGTAGCCTTGCTCGCTTTATATGTGGTTTTTAATTATTCGTCTTTTTTGTCCAATTATGGATTGCCTAGGGACATAATAGATAATTTTACGTATTTTGTTTTGTATGAGTCGTTCTTTATATTGCCTTTATCTTTCATATATACGTTTTTCTTCATAGGATTCGTATATTTCGGTCATGAAAGGGTTATTTCCGGATATTGGGCGATAGTTTTACAATGGATCATCTTTATTGGGATTGTTTTATTGAGCGGATCATCTTTCTGGGTTTCCTTGCCATATCTCCTGTTTGCTCCTTTTGCCGGGCTGATAGCATATAAAAGCAGATCAATCTGGTATTCCGCCTTAACCCAATTCATATTCGTTTTTGTTGTGGATATTTTTTTTATAAAATTCACTTTTTAAAATATAAATTCTGGAATTATGCGAAAAAAAGCTAGAAACAGTAGAATAATTCTACTGTTAGCCCTTATTTTTTTAGTGGCTGGTTTTATCGTTAGGGATTTTCAATCGCCAAAGGCATTGGGTGCGGACGTAGTGCCTTCTTTGTTGACCCCGGAAGATTACGGGGCCGAGGCTAACGCCGCCCAGTCCAAAGTGAGAACCCCGGAAATGAGCGTGGTTTTTGATAAATTATCCATGCGATCCGGGGATGCCGTGTCGGCCAATGCTATAGCCACGGGATTTTCAGTAAAAGAAAGCGAGCTGTATTATACTTGGTATTTGAAGAGGCTTAACGGTAAGGATTTGGATAGCGATGGCGATTATGATGAGAATGATTGGAAGATTGAAGCCATGCGTTATGTTGCCAAGGGCAGTTTTGAAAGACAGGACGCGGATTATTCGAGATCGACCGATAGCGACGGTGTGAAGGCTGTCCCTCATTGGGATAAGGATGGTGACAATAGGGCGAGTGGGGACGATCAGGATAAATATTGTTACATACAGGACTATTCTACGGGAAGAATCTATGAACTTACCAAGGTGGATTCCGTTTTCAAAAAAAGCGACAGTTCGACTTGCACGCCGAAATGCGTAGCGACGAAAGAGAATATTCTTTGTCCTAACGTTGAGGATCCGGATAACCTGGGAATTTTTAACGATGTCACGACCAATGCGTGCGTGAGCTCTGGCGAAGAGGCGGAATGCGTGAGTGAAGGCAAGGAAAACATTGAAAATTTCAGGGCTTCCATTGACTGCCCTACGGGCACGACGGCCGTTTGCGGCGGAAACGTTTTTTCCAACGGCACTTCGGATGGACAGATATGCTCGAGTTTGGGAGGAGGAGCCTATGGGGACAATTCATGTCCGACCTCTTCCGGGGAAACCATAAACAGTTGCACCTTCAAGAAAAGAAGCGATGGCAACTATTGCAAACATCTGTTCGCCCAACCTAAGGGAATCGGAGAAGAAACGGGAGATGAAAGCTTCGGGCTCAAGGAGGAGGAATTTTGGGGAACCGACCCGAATAACAACTCGACGGCGAACAATGGAAAAAAAGACGAAGAGAACGTGATGGGATTGGGAGCTTCTGTTTTTAAGTGGACTTACCAGGCAGGGGACGAAGTGGGGGTAGTGGCGGAAGGCTTGTCGGCAATTCCCACCAAGCATGACAACAGCGGATACATGAGGATGTGGGCTTTTTCGAAAAACAAATGTTCCGAAGTGGACGAGGCGACGAAGAGGTTTTACATAGAAAGCGTGTTCAGTTCGCAGGTAGGGATATTGACGGTAGACGATATCGATTTGGATGATTGTCTGGAAGAGAACCTTATCGACCCATCCGGTGGGAACGGGGCCGTGCTGAATGTCGGGGTCGCCTATGATCCGCAAAATCCCATCAATGATCCTGAAAGCACCGCCACCTTTAGCAGGGGGGACACGGTCAGGGCCAATGCCACGGTAGAGGGAGCCGTCAGTAATTCGGATTACCTTTTTTCCTGGACCATTGAAGCCAGCGGTGACAATACGGCAGCTCCTGCCAATGATTACTGGAAGGACGTGACGAACTATTTTAACGAGCATAGTTATCTCGAGGGCATAGGCCTTTCCAGGATAGATTTCAAATTGAATCTGTCCAACGGAGATTTGAGGGAAATTTTCGGAACTGACGACGCCGAATCCTATTACATCAGAGCGAAAGTAAGGGTTGACGAGGGTTCCGATAGCAGCGCTACCGCCAGGGTGGGCAGGAGCTCCGTGATAATAAGATTTTCAAATTTAGGCAGCGAGATCGTCCCCTATAAAGTTTCCGTCGACGGGGTAGGCAAGCTCCAGCTTTCGAATTCCATCTGCAACGGTTCGGAAGCTAACAGGGAGGTTTGTTATGTGATCAAAGATGAAATTATCGGCATAACCATTCCGGATGAGGAAGGGGATCTGACTGACTTCAGGTGGAAGCTCAACGGGGTGGATTTGATGTGCAATACGAACATTTCTTCGGCTTGCAGCGGCAGCGGATTCACGGACACCGCGTTTTTCCCGGTGACCGGAGCGGTCGGGGATATCATCGAGGTAACCGCCCAGGTAAGGGAGGTTGACACCGGTACAACCAAGGAAATCAAGAGGGTGTTCGAAGTCATAGAGCCTTACGTGGTCATAAAAACCAAGAACGCGACGACGGCCTGGAATAAGAAGTTGGGATTTTTTAAGAACCTCGACGGGTCCGTAACTGAAGACGTCAGCGCTAAGATTTTCCAGACATCCCAAGGATCCCAAACCGCCTTCGTCGCCCAGTTTTATCCCGACTTCATAGTGGCTAACACCAGTATAAACTGGTCCGTCAACGGAGTTCCTCAGGGTGAATCCCAAGGAGGGGACACCGTCGACATTTCGGTCGACCAGCCGGGCGGAAGCATATATAACCTGGACGTGAACGCCAGCTATATGCAGTCCAACGAAATCAGAAAGGCCCTGGCGGATTTTTGGGGATTGTCGCCTAGCGCATCCGGGGAAAAGGAAATGAGCTTTTCCGCCCAAATCGAGGTTTTGGAAAACGAATATGTGGCTATTTCGCCATTCAAAAATCCGAAATTGTTCATGGCTAATCTCTTTTCCAATCTTCCGGAGAAAGCCATGTTTTTGGTGAAACTGTCGATCACTGTTATAATGCTATTGTTGGTGATCGGGATAATTTTCTCCGTAATGCCAGACCTCAAAAAGGAAGATTAAAATAAAACGCTCGAAGTGGACAAAAATAGAAACAAAAAACTATCAACGAGTATATTTTTCGTAGGCGCATTTTTGTTCCTGGCATTTTTCAAAGTGTCTCTCGGTGCTGATTCTCCCGGAATGACAAATGAAGAATTTCAGGCCCTTGCGTCGTCAAACGACTTTCAGAGCGCTTTGGATTTATGCGGACAATATGACCCAAATGACCCTGGGCGTCCACAAGGATGCAGTACTTTGACTATAGATGGATCCATACAAAGAGTGGATTCTACGGGGTCTCCGGACGGGAATATTTTGACTCCTGGCATTGTCGCTCCTCCCTCCAGCGGGACGATGTTCAACTATACCCTTTTGGAGTCGATACCGTTCGTCGGGTCGGCAGGGGGATCGGTCACGCTGGACGGACTCGTGGTGGGAATGTACAAGTTCGGAGTCGGAACGGTGGGGATCGCCGCCCTTTTCATGTTGACCGTGGGAGGTTTCATGTATATAACCAGCGCCGGAAACACCTCTTCGGCAGGGAAAGCCAAGGAGGTCATAACGGATGCGCTATTGGGACTTTTCATAGCTCTGACGGCCTGGGGGCTTCTCTATATCATAAATCCCGACCTGGTCGGTCCGGGAGCTGCCAACCCGAGTCTTTTTTCCGCCCAGATTTCGCAAAACGTCGCGGAGAACATACCTTCGCCGGCGCAGGTGGCCCTGATGGAGCAGAATCTGAAGGATCTCGGCTTGCCGGATCTCGCCAGGGAAGTGCAGTCGAAACTTGGCGGAAAACTTGTATCTAGCGGGGATTGCAAAGACGTGAATGGGAGGACCGTTTCCCCGGCTTCCAATATCCAGGAAATTGTGGATGGAAAAAATATGACAGCCTGCAATTCCACTTGTTCTAGCGCCGGAACCCCCTGTAGAGGAGTGGTCCAACCAAAAAAAGAAATGCTTCAGGCTCTGGTCGGACTTTCCGGGCAGATTACCGCCGTAGTCAGCATAGCCGGAGGTCCCCACGGGAAAAAGAGCGGAACCAGCGACCATTATGGGAACGGAGGTCTCAATGGGGTGGACCTGGTATTTCCCAAAGGCGCTCCCACGAGCCAGCAACCGAGAGGATCGACTACGGATTGGCAAAAATATGTGAACTCGCTCACTAGCACTTATGGGGCCAGAACGGACAGGACCGCTTGCGACGGAGCCGGATTGTGGGCTAGGATAAACGGATCTTTGAACTGCGAGAACCCGATGGCGGCCAGTCTGGACGGAACAAAAAGCGCTCCGGTCGACCATATCCATGCCTCTTTTTAAAACAACCATCCATGATGAAAAAGCTTTTCATAGTTTCAGCGTCCCTTTTGGTATTGGCCAGTCTTTTTTTGTTGGCGTATAACATCGCCTTCAAAAAAGAACGGACCGAAAACGGAAGCGCCCCTGAAAAAAAAGCGGCCAATTTTTCTTCTTCCGAAAAGAAAAAGGGAATCTATGCGGTTTCAGAGGAATCGGCCATGGGAATTTTTCTAGACAGTGGAAACGAGAAGATAAAATACTATTCCGCGGAAAACGGAAATGTCTTCGAGGTTGACCTTGATGGTAAAAATAAGAGAATAATTTCGGAGGATGCCATTGTGGGATTGGAGGATATAAAATGGTCACCCACGGGAGACAGGGTCATTTCGAAAATAGGAGAAAAGTATTTTTATTATGATTATAAGTCCAAGAAAGGAACGGGGTTGAAAAGCGGGCTGGATACCATAGCTTGGGACAATACCGGAACTAAGATTTTTTATAAGTTTTTTGAAGCGGCTAGCGGCGAGAGGAGCATCAATATCTCCAATCCGGACGGATCGGATTGGAGAAAGTTGGCTTCGACCGGACATAGGGACGTGGAAATAGCCCCTGTCCCGCAGACGTCGGAAGTGTCTTTTTGGAATAGCGGCAGGCAGGGTGAAGAAACTTCCTTGGAGGCGGTATCCGTAAACGGGGGGGAAGTAAGAAAATTGATGTCCGCCAAGAAGGGCGCCGATTACAAATGGTCCCCGAACGGTTCGAGAGCGATTGTGGGATTCGTCAAAGATGGGAGCACAAGCGGGATAACCACGGGGATAATCAATACCCGGGGCGAATATGTGGAATTGGGGATTCCCACCTTGGCGTCCAAGATGGTATGGTCACTGGACAACAAGCACGTTTATTACGCCTTGCCCTCCATACCGCAAAACTCAACCATGCCGGATGATTACAAGAGTGAAAAAATAACGACAGCGGATACTTTTTGGAAAGTAAACGTGGAAACAGGGGAATCGAAGAGGCTGGTGGAGCTGAATGAAATAACCGGAGAGTATGATGCGACTAACTTGTTCCTATCGCCTTCCGAGATAGCGCTGTTTTTCCTCAACAGGCTGGACGGGAAGATCTACCGGTTGGATTTTTGAGCGGCATCCTTTCTTGTCGAAGTTATGCCCAAAAAGAAGACAGTCCAAAACATATAGGACAAATCGTTTCTCCAGTACGGCGTATCCGCTATGCCGTGGATCAAAGTGTAAAAAAATATCCCGAGAAACACCGCCGATAAAGCGGTATTTTTTTGTTTTAAAAACAAGCTTACGGATTTATGACATAGGATTAGGAAACCGCATAAGCCGAGCAGTCCGGCCTGGAGCCAGAAAGCGAGGTATATGTTGTGGGGATGGGGAACGGCCCATTCCAAATAAGGAGGAAAATGACGTTGATATTCCAAGTATTTCCCTTGAAAATTGGCCGGACCTATGCCGAGCAGAGGATTATCGTGCGCTATCCGAAGGGCTGATTTCCAAATCATGATCCTGGACGAAAAAGAAGAGCGCTCCTCGAACATGTGCGACAGCTTGGGGTTGCTTTGTTGGAAAAGGAAGAAGATTGAGATGATCGCCGTCGCGAGGAGCAGGTATTTTTTAACGGACGACGTTTTTAGGGCGAGAAGGAGGATGGAGGAAAGCGCGACGGCCAGCCAGGCGGCGTATGAATAAGAAAAATAAAGAGAGATGATGATCGCGAGCAAGGATGAAAAAAGGAAAAGTTTCATTCGAGAACCGGCCGCGGTTTTAAAAAGAAAGGGGAATATGAAGACACCCAAGGACAAATACATGGATAATTGGTTCGGGGAGGAATAAAAAGCAGCCAATCTGCCATCATAGGTCAGCTTGCCAGCTAATTTATAGGAAACGGCTATCCAAGAAACGATCGCCATGGACAGGAAGAGGAACAAAAGAGCCTTCCTTGTTTTTTCAGGATTTTCAAAAACGGAAGGTATCGAGATGGAGAAGAGGAACGGTATGAAAAACCATCCCTTGATTATGCCCAGTCCGTCCAGGGTGGGATCATTCGTCAGATAGGAAAAGGCCAATCCCGTGAACAAGAGAAGCAGGGGGAGATAGAAGCCCAGAATGTTTTTTTTCCATTCACCCAGGACAAGGCGCCCGCGCCCAACTATGAAAAGCAAGATGGATAGCAAGGCCGCCGCTTCCGGAACGTTCGTCGGAAGGTAAAGGATTTCAAAACGCACCCCATAAAAAGGGATGAGGAGCAGCGTAAGAAGGAAAAATCCCTCAGTCAATTTGTTTATCGATAGTTTCATGGGAAAAAGATAGGAGTATGAAAAACAAGGCGAGCACATGCACGGAGTAAAGCGGCGTTTCAACCAAGGAATGCGTCGAAAATATCGCTATGGAGGAGAGGTATCCCAAATGCAAGGAATTTGTCTTGGAGTTTTTCCAAAATTGATAGCTCACTGATGCCAAAGTCAGCAATAACCCGATCAGCGCGGGCGTTCCCATTTCGGATGCGACGTCAAGATAGAGATTGTGGGCATAAATAGGGTCCCTGTAGGAAGCGGTAGGTTCGAATACCAATGGCAGGTTTCCTATGCCTATGCCGAGGGGATTTTCAATTACGGTGTCCAGGGATTTTTTCCAGAGAGCTATGCGCCCTTGGTTGGATCCGTCATTCAAATCGAAGGAGGCCAGGAAACGATCTTTTATGGGCGGAACAAGGTAAAGCAATAATAACAACGATAATGTTCCCAAGGCAAGCCGGGAGAATCTTCTTTGGTCGGCTGGTTTGTTTCTCAGGTAGATAATCGCCGCTACGGCCGCTCCCGCAAGCAGTCCGAGGTAGCCACCGCGAGAAAAGGTCAGAAGGTCAGCCAGGAGCAAGGAGAGGGCTGATAGGAGATATAAGGATCGACTCCTGGTGGATCCCATATAGAGAAAAACCGCCAGGGGCAAGGTCATTCCCATGTAAAAGGAGAACATGTGCGGATCTGGGAATACGGAGATGGCCCGGAAGACGGTGTTGCCCGAAATGTTTACCAGCCAACTTGGATGTTCCAAAACGGCTTGGGAGAAAGCGTTTCCTAAAAATAATGGGGCGATGTTTCTCCCCCAGAAGGCATAGGTCCTGTCCAGTCCGAATATGAACTGGGCGATGAATTGGCCAATACCAATGATCGAGACTACAAAAGAACCCAAGACGAGGCCTTTTGCGATAAATAAGGTACCTTTTTGGCGTACGAAGGATGAAAAGACGAGATAAATGGGAAAAAGGGAATATATGAACAGGATCTTTCTTATCCCCCAAAAAGGCATCTGAGCTAAAAAAAGCGAAAATAAAGCAAAAAATAGCGTGGAATAAAGAAAAAGAGAGGATAGGTCCAGGGGAATGAAGACCTTTTTGATAAGCAATGAGTGGGTTAGCCAGATAAGAAATAGTAATAGGGAAAAAAGCCTCAGTGAAGCCAAATCTATATCCGATGCAGGACTTAGAGCGATCTGCAGGGGAATGTATAGTGAAAATAAAAAGAGGGCTTTTTGGAACATAATTAAAAACGTTTTTTAGGAGAACAGTCTGAGGAATTTCAATATGTAGAGCGATACGGCTCCTCGGTGTTTTCGGAAATATAGGTCCTGGGATTCATAATATAATTTCTTCTGTTCCTTGTTGCCACGGAAGCTGCCACCTCCCTTGTGGAAAACCTCGAAAAAAGGGTAGTGCAATATTTTGAACCCGGCTTGGGAGACTCTTTTACAAAGGTCCATGTCTTCGAAATACATAAAAAATGCCTCATTGAAGCCATTTAAAGATGAAAATAAGTCCTTTCTGATGAAAAAGGCGGCCCCGCTGACCCAGTCCGATTGCTTTGGAGTGCCGCTTTTCCAGATTCTGGAACTCCTGGCAAATCCAAGATTGTTCAGGATGATATCGAAAAGGCCGGTTTCTTTGCCCGCGCTCCATTCCTGCACTTTTCCGTCTTCGGTGAGAAGGCGCGCACCTAACACGCCCAACTTCGGGTCGGAATCGAATTTTTCAATGACCGAGCGGATGTTTTTCGAAAGGATTTCCGCATCAGGATTTAAAAAACAAAGAAGATCGCCCTTCGTTTGTCGTACGCCTAAATTGCAAGCAGTTCCGAAGCCGACATTTCGGTTAACCTCGATGATCTTGAGGCCCGGTTTTTCTTTCAAGGAGGTTATTTCTTGGGGATCATTGTTCACCAACACGACTTCGTATTTAATCCCATCAGCTTTTACGCCTATACTGGTAAGGCATTTCCCGAGCCTGTTTTCGCTCCTATAATTTACTACGAGAAAGGATATCATAGGTTCTGCCTTAAGAAGATTTTGTAATCGTGAAAAGCTTTTCGGATCATGACGTCCTTGTCTGAAGTGGAAGTCAGCATATTCAAGCGGTTTTTGGTTTTCCTCAGAAACAGGTAAAAGACCGACCATATCCTGTTGAAACCGCGTGAATTTTTCTTGAAAAATATCAAACCGGAAAGCACCAGCCAATAAAGTTTTTTCTTGTTGACCATTTCACTTTTTTCGGCATGATGGGCGAGAGCCTCGGGGATCATCCTGAGTTTGAATCCGGCCCTGGTGGCGCGGCAGGAAAGATCCGCATCTTCATAGTAGAGAAAAAAATTCTCGTCGAAAAGGCCTATCTCCCCGAACACGTCTTTCCTGATCAGGGCCGCGCATCCCGAAACATACTCGGTTTCATAGGGATTTTGCTCCTGGGAGCCCGGAACGTGCACAGTTTTCATTTCTCTCCATGATATTTTCCCCCCCGCAAACCAAACGCCGTTTCCGTCAGCGGACAATATGATCGGCGAGGCCATTCCAAGGTCGGGATTTTCTTCAGCCTCCTTGACCAAATTGCTTATAGTGTCGATCTGCACGGTGGCGTCGTTGTTAAGCAAAAACACGTAATCAGCCATTTTTTCCAGGGCGAACCTTATGGCCACGTTGTTACCGCAAGCGAAGCCGACATTCTCGGAGTTTTTTATGAAGTGGATCTTGGGGAATTTCTCCCTTGCGTTTTCCAAAGAACCGTCTTTGGAGGCATTGTCCACCACGACGATCTCAAGATTGGCATAATCGGATTGGTAGAGGCTGTCTAAGCAAGGTACAAGGCAGTCTTGTCCGTTATAGTTCAGGACGATGGCAAAAACCTTCGGATCGATGTTCTTATCCATGGGATTATTTTAAAATCAAGATTGAATTTTTCGCGGAGCGGCCCCGGCTATGTCATTATACAGCCTTTTGTTTGACGGAAACAATGCTGGCAAGCTCTCCGATCGAAACCGTTTTCGTCGCGAACAGAGCGGCTCCATAAACAAGGGCGGCTCCGAGGGCCAAAACAAACATATTTAAACCAGAAAATGAGAGCAGGAATATGGCCATGACGGCTCCGGAGCCCAATATGCCCCAAACATTCTTTACCCTCGGCTTGAATCCGAGATATTTCTTAGTCAGATTGAAGGTCAGGACTACCACCAGGAACTCAGTGAAAACGGAAACTACGGCGGCTCCGGTATAGGAGAAGATAGGTATAAGCAGAAGATTAGCGACAATGTTGAATGCCGCGGATGCGGACAGGACCAGCATCAACTTCTTCTGCATGTTTCCTGCGATAAGTATGTTGTTGAAAAAATGTCCGAAAAATATGAAAGCCAGAGCGAATATCAGTATTCTCAACGTTCCGGCCGCCTCCGAAAATCCTTGCCCGGCTATCAACCCTATTATTTGGTCGGAAAGGAATAACGTCCCAATGACAAGCGGGATGGCTAAAATAAGGAACACCTTTATGGTTTCATTCGAAATGTATTCAAATCTTGCCTTGTCAGAAAAGATATTCCTGGACATTAGCGGCAGGACAAGACCTATGATCATGGCCGGAAAAAAGGTGAAGTTTTCGATGACCTTGTAAGCGGCATTGTATATTCCCACCTGGGAGCTGTCTTGCAATATGGAAAGCAGGATCGTATCCAATTTGAAATATAAAAAGGTGACTATGACGGATATTCCCATGGGAAAAGACTCCTTGAGAAACATTTTCCAATAGGAGAAGTCGAAGCGGAGCCTAATTCTGATGTATCTTCTGGCCAAAAGGAAAATCAGGGAAAAATTGAAAGCCATGGCGACCAGCATGGAAATTATTATGGCATTGAAGCCCCAGTCCTTTTTAACGGCAATCACTATGGCGCCTACCTGGATGGCCTTGCCCAGAAGCTCCACCAAGCTGACCTTGTCCATGGCCAGGTTTTTTTGGAAAACCCCGTTCAGCACGCCGTAGGTGGAGGCGAATACGAACGCTCCCGCGCTCAAAACTATCCCCAGTTTCACCTCGTTTGAATACGGCAAGAAATAAGCAAGCAGAGGGGAGAGCACGAAAATGGAGACGGCCGTGGTCATCCTTAGTGCCAGAACGTTGCCGATGATTTTTTCCTCGTCGGCTCCTTCCCGGGAGATGTTCCTGGTGGCGATAGCATACAGTCCAAGGTCGGCGATAGCCCCGAAGAATGAAAAAAAGGCAATCACCACGGAATAATTGCCGAAACCCTCTTTTCCCAGATATCTGGTCACGAATCCTATGCCGATAAGGGCAAGGACGGTCGAAACAACCTTGGCGGCCGCGTTGAAGATCACGTTATAAGCAATTTTGCGCGCAATGGCCATAGGAAATTTTTGAACGAAGCAGCTTACGGAAGAATTTTTCGTAGCTACCCGCCCAGCTCTTATATGAAGTCGACCGGTTTGACTACGACTTTTCTGCTTTCTCCTTCGCCGATACTTTCAGTCACCACCTTGTCGTTTTTTGACAGTTCAAGATGCACGATTCTTCTTTCATAGTTGGACATCGGTTTCAGTACGATAGATCTTTTTTCACTCAGTGCTTGCTCAGCCGCTTCTTTGGCCATGTCTATGACGGACTCGTTTTTTTGTTTCCTGTAGGAATTGACATCGATGATGAACCTCGCTTTTTCGGAGGTCCTTTTTCGGATAAGCAGTCTCGCGATATGTTGGATCGCTTGAAGGTTGACCCCGTATTGGCCTATGAGAAGACTGGAATCTTCTTTGGTGATTATGTTGCAGACGACGCCTTCCTGTTCGTCGGCGTCAGCCTCATTGATTTCGACGCTGGAGTCAAAGCCCATTTTACCCAAAAGTTCTTCCAGAAGTTCCTTGATGATCTTGTTTTGTTCTTCCATAGTTTTTATAAAGGTAAATGTTTATTTGTTCTTCGGGGTTTCCTTTTGCATATAAACCTGCTGTACCAACATGAAAACGGTCGAAGTCAACCAGTATAGGGAAAGTCCGGCGGCGAATTTTATTCCGATAAAGAGAGTCAATATGGGACCGAGAAAAAGCATCTGCTTGCTCATGATCTGGGCCATGTCTGGCTGTTGGTCGTCTTTTTGCGCATCCCCCTCGTTTTTCGCCGGGGCGTTCGCCATCAGCATCTTGGTCTGGAAGAACTGGGCGATTGCGGCAAGGGCGGCTATGACGACGCTGGGCTTGGTCAGGTCGACTATCGTTATGAAAAATTGATTGATATTGCCGGGATTTTTCACGAAACCGTAAAGTTGGGAAACGTCCACCGTCAGGCCGGCCGCGGAGATGTTTATCAATATGCGATAAATGGCGATGAGGAAAATCAATTGGATGATAAGCGGCAGGCATCCGGAAAACGGATTGGTCTTATGTTCCTTGTAAAGCTCCATTAGCTCCTTGGCTTGCTGCTCCTTGTTTCCCTTGTTTTTGCTCTGCACCTTTTTGATTTTAGGTTGCAGTTCCTGGAGCTTTTTTTGCGACTCTATCTGTTTTTTATATATGGGAACGAGCAATAATCTCAATAGGACGGTTATCGCGATTATTGCGATTCCGAAATCACTCCCGGGTATGACGTTATACAGGAAAACCAGGATGTTATATAGCGGTTGGTATATCAGATTGTGAAAAAGTGCTCCCATTTTTTTATTTTTTCAATAATTTATTTTTTTCCAGCATTTTTTCCAGTGCCAGGGAAATACTTTCCTTGTCGGTTTTCTTGCCGGGTAAAGGCTTGCGGATGCCCATCACTATATCGAAGCCTGGCAGAACCCTTTCTATCAGTTCGGAAGCCGACGCTCTGAGGAGACGGCGGGCTCTGTTGCGGTCCACGGCTTTTTTCGAGTAATTTTTGCCAACGACAAACCCGATTCTGCTAACCTTCTTGTCGTTTCTTGCAAAGCGGATGTTTATCTGTCCCAAGGAAAAAAATTTACCCTTAAGGTAGGTTTTTTGGAAATCCTCCTTCTTTTTTAAGCGATTTTCTTTGTGAATCATCAGGACGCTTTTAAATAGGGGATCTTTTAGACGGAAAGGGATTTTCTGCCCTTCTGCCTTCTTTTTTGGATGACCTTGCTTCCGGTAGCGGTGCTCATTCTCTTCAGGAAGCCATGCCTGCTCTTTCTTTTGCCTTTCTTTGGTTGGTATGTCCTTTTCATATGTGTTGGATAATCTTTAATTAATTACGATTTCAACTAAGTGAAGTTTACCAGTAAGGCTGAAAAAGTCAATGTTTTTTAGGAAAAAAAAGCCAAAAAACAACATTTGGATGCGGGAGACCGTTCACTCTTTGCAAAAAAGTAAAAAGAGGATATCATTGGAGTTGTCAACATGTTATGCACATGGTTATTAACTAACCTTGCTGGTGTGGATAACTTTGGCGTGATATAATTTTGCTTGCACAATTAACAAGCTGAAAAGTATGAAAAATGACGAGCTTTGGCAAGTTGCACTGGGGGAAATAGAGCTCTCTATTTCGAAAGCGAATTTCATAACCTGGTTCAAAAATACGTCCATTATTTCCAATGAGAACGGGAAGGTTGTTATAGGTGTTCCCAATGGATTCGCCAAGGAATGGCTTGAAAATAAATACAATACTTATATCTACAGGGCGCTCCGTAACTTCCAGGATGACATAAAGGAGATAAGTTGTGTGATATATAGCCCGCAGCAGTCTTCTGCGGCGGAAAAGAAAGGCGCGGATCCGGCAGCTGGTCCAGCCCAATATGAAAGAACGGGCGTGAATTATGTGGAAAATGCCACGAATAACGCTCCTGCCAAGGAAAATGTCCAGCAAAGCCTCAATTACGGTCAAGAGTCCAATATAAATCCCAGATACACTTTCGATAATTTCATAGTGGGAGAGAATAACGAGCTGGCCAGGGCCGCTTGCTACGCTGTTTCTCAGAATTTGGGAAAAATATACAATCCTCTGTTCATATACGGGGGCGTGGGTTTGGGAAAAACCCATCTGCTGCAATCGATAGGCAATGAAATCTTGAAAAAAGATCCGCATAAAAAAATAAAGTATATAACTTCCGAAAGGTTCGCCAATGAGCTCATCGATTCCATAAGAAACCAGACCATCAATGATTTCAAGGCAAGTTATCAGCAGATAGATCTGCTTATTATCGACGACATCCAGTTTCTTGCCGGAAAGGAAAAGACCCAAAATGAATTTTTCCACATATTCAATGCGCTGTACCAGATAAATAAGCAGATAGTCCTGAGCAGCGACAGACCTCCTAAGTCCATAGCTACTTTGGAAGAAAGACTCAGGTCCAGGTTCGAGGGAGGTATGATAGCCGATGTCAGCAAACCGGACCTCGAAACTAGAACAGCTATTTTGAAGGCTAAATTGGCTGAGAAAAGCTTTTATTTGGAGGACGACGCCATAAAGTTCGTAGCTGAGCATGTCAAAAACAATATACGCGAACTGGAGGGATCGCTCAATCGAATAATTGCGGCATGTGAATTTAACAAGAAAGCCCCTACCTTGGAGCTGGTGCAGCAGGCTTTGTCCGAGCTTATTTCTAGTGGAAAAAAGAAGGGGGTCCAGCACGCCCATATTATCGAGGCGGTAGCGCAATATTTCGGTATAGATAAAAAAGACCTTATCAATAAGGGACGTAAGAAGGAAATAGCGAGAGCCAGGCAGATCGCCATGTATCTCATGCGCAAGGAGCTCAGCGCTTCATATCCAGGAATAGGGGATTTATTCGGAGGTAGGGACCATACGACAGCCCTGCATGCCTATGAGAAAATAAACAAGGAAATAGAATTTGATGAAAAACTAAAAGAAGACGTCGCTATCTTGAAGGAAAAGATATACGTCTTATAGTTGTGCGTAAGGTGTGGATAAGCGTATTTTTGGATTAAAAATGGCTTTAATAAGCTAAATATGCTGTGAATAGGTCCGGGAATATATGAATCTGACAGGCTTGTCGGGCAAAGTTGATTAATTTTTTCGATATATCCATATGAAGGTAATTTGTACGCAGGAAAATTTCAAGAAAGCCATATACAACACGGAAAGGGTGGTCGGAAAGCACATAACATTGCCTATCTTGGAAAACATCCTTCTGGAGACCGAGGGCGGTATGCTTAAGATATCGGCCACCAATTTGGAAATAGGCGTTTTTCTGAAGGTGGGCGCCAAGGTTGAGAAAGAAGGGAAAATAACCATACCAGCCAAGCTTCTTAGCAGCTTCGTCAATAATCTTCCCGCAGACAGTACCGTTTCTTTGGTTTTGGAGGATCAGGCCCTAAAAGTGTCCAGCGGCAGCGTGGAGGCTACTGTGAAAGGCCTCTTGGCTCAGGATTTCCCGATAATTCCCGAAATGGAAGGATCTTTCCTTTTTTCCCTCCCAGCCCAGGAAATAAAAGAAATGATCCCCAGACTTATTTCTTGCGCGTCTTTGGACAACACAAGACCTGAGCTCTCGGGCGTGAACATGCTTCTCTTTGAAAACGAGGTCCATCTGGCGGCAACTGACAGTTTCAGGTTGGCTGAGGCCGTAGTCCCCATCAAAAAGGAAAATGAGAACGAATACCGTCTTTTCAAGGAAAAGAATAATTCCTTGATAATACCGTCCAATACTTTGTCTGAAGTTCTCCGCGTCATAAGTCCGGAAACGAAGGAAATCAAGGTTTCAATAGAAGAAAGCCAGATATTTTTCCAAATAGACAATGTCAGGATCGTTTCCAGATTGATAAATGGGAAATATCCCGAATATAAGCAGATAATACCCGGTCAATTTTCCACCAAAGTCGTCTTGTTGAAGGATGAGCTCCTGAGGGCGGTGAAGATCGCCGGGATATTCGCCAGAAACAAGGCGGGTGAGGTGAAATTCGAGATAGACCCGACGACTTCGGAAGCGAGGGTTTATTCCAAGGCCGAGGAAGTAGGTGAAAATAAGACGATTTTGCAATCCGAGATAAGCGGTCCGGAACAGGAAGTTATTTTCAATCCTAGATTCATCGCGGATGCGGTCCAGGCGATTTCAACTCCCAAGGTGGCCTTGTTGATGAACAGCAGTTCTTCCCCGGCCGTGCTTAGGATGGTCGAGGGCAAGGAGAACAAGGAAATAAAAAACTATACGCACATAATAATGCCTATAAAGAGCTAGGCAGGGAATTTATGAAAAAGATAGGGCATTTGTTGCAAAACAGGAAATTGACCAAAAAGACCCCCCTGGATGATAAAAGTTTGTTTTACATATTCGACAGGATCATCAAGGAGGAATATGGCAATCGTGGAATTGAGAACATCAAGGCGGAGTATTTGAAAGGCAAAAAACTTTTCATAAAGGCGGACAATTCCAATTGGGCTAATGAAATCTGGCTTAACCGTAATAATCTCATAGAAAAGATGAACAGGGAGATAGGGTCGGAGGAAATAGATGAGCTTTCGCTTTAGTTCGGGCGGGACTCTTGCCAAGACATGGAAACCATGCTATGAATAGGAATGCTTGTTAAAATATTTTTTATAAATCAATTAATAGAAGTGGATCCGCTTTTAACGCTCAAAAAGTGAGTCCATGAAACAATTACGTGCCAATAAAGAAGTCCGCAAAAAAGTACATGAGGGTTACCGACAGGAAGACTCTGCATAACAAGGAGGTGAAAGGAGTTTTCAGAAATGCCATCAAGAAAACCAGGGAGGCTGTAGCGGCCGGAAAGATAGAGGATGCCCAGAAGTGGCTGAAGGCCGCAATCAAGGCTCTCGACAAAGCTGCCCAGAAGGATGTCATCAAGAAAAATACCGCTGCCAGGAAAAAATCAAGGCTCAATAAGACCGTCAAGGCCGTAGCACTGAAGAAGTAAAGGTTTTTTCCAGGAGGTTCATAAAAAAAGCGCCAACAGGCGCTTTTTTGTTTGGATTGAATATCCCCTTAAAGGCTGGAGATAAGTTTGTCGAGCAGCAGTGTCACATTGTTTTTGCCGGTCTTTGAAGCCATGTCTATCTCTCCCAGTTTTCCATAAATGTCGCGGAGTTTTTGAAAGGATATGTTTTTGATTTGAGGGAACGCTTTCTGGACCACGTAGGGATGGATCCCTGTCTCCTTGGCTATGAATTGGGGATTGGTGTTTCCGCTTTCGAAAGCGGCGGAAATCTTCAGCAGTGTCCGGAGCTGATAGGAATACATTGAAAGCAGGTAGAAGGGATCTTCTCCTTTTTGGAGCTGCTCATGGAGCAGAAACAGCGCCCGCTTGGCGTCCTTGCCCAGAAGGGCTTCAATGGCCTGGAAGACGGTGGATTCTGAATGGGATTTGACGAGGGCCTCGATGTCATTTTTTGAAATTTCTCCCCCCTTGGCCTTGAAGCAAATCAGCTTATCGAGCTCGTTTTTCAGAAGATAAAGGTCGTTCCCAACATAAGAAACCAACATGGAGAGGGATTCAGCGGGGACAGCCGTTTGCGGGGATGATTTTGCGACATAGCCGGAGGCCCAATTTTCAAGATCGCGTGGAGAAAGCAGGGAAAATTCTTGCTTTTTGGCATTCGTGGAGAGATATTTATAAAAAGAAAGGTTTTTCTTGGGCTGTCCTTCCTCATGAAAAACCAGAACCAGGTCTTTTTCCTGAGAGAGGGATTTGTCGGTCTTCAGTTTTTCTAAAACGGTTTTTTGTCTTTCGGTCGGAATATTTTTCAACAAACCCTCAGCTATGATCAATTTTTTTTCCGAAAAAAGGCCCCCGGACTTCAACGCCTCCAAAAAAGCTTGCTCTGAGGTATCCTTATCCGAAAAATCGAAAACAAACAACCCTGAGGGTGGGTTCTTTTTGAGAAAAACTTTTTTCAGTTCATGGAGTTTTTCCTTGGAACGAAAGGAATCCTCGCCATAAAGGAAGTACAACATTTTATTTAGGGGCATTTAAATACGAAAAAATCCCGATAATCTAGCAAGTGAATCTTAGCATTGATTATCGGGATTTGGAAGCTTTTAAAGGTTGGCTATTGGGCCGGTGTCCACCTATGATTGATTCCTGGATCTATGATATCAACCCATATTTGTCCCGGTACGAACACTATTTCTTTTCCATCGTTGTTGAGGAATAGCAATTTGCTGTCAGCCGAAGACTTATCCTTTTTCCATGTTCCCGTCATCTGCTGCCCGTTAAGGTAGTAGAAGGCCTGTCCGCTGTCGCTGTCGTCGAACCAAGGGTCGCCTATTTGGAAATTGGCGTATTGGTCTTCCATTTGGGCTCCTTCGGCTATCATGACCACGACGTTTTTCGGGGCGATAGCCTGGCCGTTGTTCCTGTCGCTGTCCTTGGTTCCTCCCCAGGTCCTGACGAAGCTGTTGGTTTCCTTGTCGTAATCATATTCGGCGGCGAAGCTTCCGGGATATCCGACTCTCAAGTGTCCTCCGTTGGGTCTCTGGTCCATGGGGGCGTCATCCTGGTGAGGGTAACCCGAGAAATTGGTTTCCATCCTGTACCCGAAATCCTTGGCTCCTTGTAGGAGCGAAGCGAATTTGGCATAAGCCGTGTCATCCGATTTGACCCAGTCTCCTTCCTTGCGGAAGAAATATTGGTTTCCCGCCCTTCCCCCGGCATTTAGGCCGTTGATGTTGTCCACTACTCCCTTGTTTAGGATATCTGTGGCGAAGTGGGAGGCGCCGAAACTGACGTAAACTGCGTCCAAGCCTGCCGCCAGGTGGATGTAGTCATGTCGGGAGCTTCTGAGAGATCCTACTTCCTCCGGGTTGCCGCACACATAGATTCCCATAAGGCGCGTGATGCTCCCATAAACCGCAGGCATCTCAACTACCATATCGGCTTCACTCAGCCCTGCCAACGGCCTGGCGCTGGCATCTGCGGGCTGCATGATCGCCAGGGGTCTGCGGTTCCAGTTATCACATGATATTCCGGAAATAGGGCTGACCGGTCCGGTATTGCGGGGAGTATCGCTCAGGGCTTCAGTGTCTACTTGGATCTGCTTGGTTTTTTTCGTGCTAGAATCCTTAAAAGTGGTGAAATAAAGTATTCCTCCCGCTAAAATCGCCGCAACGGCGACTATGACACCTGTCTGTTTCCTGTTCATTTTTTATGTTTGTTGAATTATTATTATCTTTAAATCGTTAAATACGAGGGATTTTTGCGACGTATCCCGAAAATTCAGCGATTTATTCATAACACAATTCATTTTTGGCACTTCGGACAGAAAAAAGTGCTTCTTTGTCCGATGATCGATTTCTCAATAATTGTATCACAGGTTGGGCATTTTTGACCATCCTTTTTGTACACTTTCAACACATCCTGGAAACTCCCTTTTTTCCCGCTGGCATCGCGATAATCACTGACGGAGGTACCTCTCATTAAAATAGCTTTCTTTAATATTTTCTTGATGGATTCGAGCAACTTCTCCACTTCTTTGTTTTTCAGGGAAGAGGATTTTTTGCGTGGATCGATTTTGGCATCGAAAAGTATCTCGCTGGCGTAGATGTTGCCGATACCGGAAATAAGTCCTTGCTCCATCAGCAGAGCTTTGACGGGCTTGTTCGGAGCTTTTTTTAACAATCCTTTTAATTTTTCCAGGGAGAATTCTTTCGACAAAGGGTCTGTTCCCAATTTTGAAAATTTATCCTTCAATTGGCTGGTTTCAATTAGAGATAAGGTTCCGAATTTCCTGATGTCATAAAAACAAAGATGGTGAAGATGTTTGTTTGCGTCTTGTATCTTGGGTTTTGTATCTTGAGAGATAAGTTGTCCTGTCATCTTGAGGTGGACCAGGATGGTCTCGTTGTCATCTAAATATATAAGGATATTCTTGCCTGTCCGCTCAATCCCGGTTATTTTTTTTCCGACAACGTTTTTTTTAAATAGGGATAATGATATTCCCTTGATCGCTTTTTCAAAACCGCTTTCAAAGGAAACGATCTTTTTTCCAGGAAGCGCCTTTTTCAGGTCGTTTACGATTGTCTGCACTTCGGGTAGTTCCGGCATTCGATTTCATGTTATCATTCAATGAGTCCAAACAGTTTAGCAGTAATCAGAAAAATATCAATATCATGTTCCACGACCAGCACCACCCGCACCACTTTTTGAAAAACAAGGAGATGAATGAACTGTACATCTCATATGCCATCTTTCAATTCGCGGTAGGGATTATTTCCATCTTTGAGCCGATCTATCTCTATAAGATCGGTTATTCCGTGACGGAAATACTTTTTTACTTCCTCTTGGTGTCGGTATATTTTTTAGCATTTTCATTTTTGGGAACCAAGATCGTCTCCAGGCTCGGGGTGAAGCATACGATGCTCTCGGCCGTCCCCCTTTATATTGTGTATTTTTTGGGACTTAAGTTTGTAGCCCAGGCCCCGGTGCTGTTTTTCGTGATGCCGTTTTTCAAGGCGGTTAAAATGCAGCTTTATAATTACGGATTTCATCTGAACTTCGTCGAGCATTCGGATAGGAAAAAGGAAGGCAGGGAGGTCGCGCTTATCCAGATGGGCGCGCTTTTGGCCGGCGGGCTGGCGCCCTTTTTCGGAGGAATGATAATAAAGTTTTATAGTTATCCTGTTCTTTTCGGTGCGGGCTCCGTTTTATTGGCTGTTTCGATGATACCCTTGTTTTTGACGGAAGACCGGCATGAGAAGATTTCTTTTAATAAGAAGGACCTCTTCAAGGGCGTGCTTAAAAAGGAAAACAGGGGAGCGCTTCTTAATTTCAGCGGTTATGCCGTCGAGTCTTGGATAGGATTTATCCTTTGGCCGATATTTCTTTATGTGATATTCAAAGATACCGAATCCGTGGGCCTGGCGGCGTCCCTCTCCACCGTCCTGACCATCGCGCTTTTTTACGTCGTCGGGAAAAAGACGGACAATGCCAATAAGGAGAAAATGCTAAGGGCCGGATCCGTGTTTTATTTTTTCGGCTGGGCGGCTAGGCTTTTCGCATACAACTTCACGTCGGTTTTTTTCATAGATACCTATAAAAATTTATCCATGAAATTCATCCAAGTCCCCTGGAGCGCGTATTTCTATGAGGAGGCCAAAAAAAGAAATTATTTTTATTTCATAGTCGAAAGGGAAATCATTTTCCATTTCGCCCGGATAATCGCGGTTCCGTTCCTGATGGCTATTTTTTATTTCAACGTCGCCCCATATCAGATCGCCTTTTCAATCGCCGCCCTCGCGTCGCTCTTCTATGCGACCTCAATCAGGTCTTCCAAGTTGAAACCGGCAGTCCGATAAAAACAAAAAGCGCGGAGCTGCCGCGTTTTTGTATATCCGGACGTATTTTCTGAGAAGCTTAAAGCCGATGCCCAATAAGCTGCCTACAGTTCCCCCCAATTATCCCCGATTTCCACGTCCACGACCAACGGGACTTTGAGGGCGAGGACGCTCTCCATGACTTCTTTGGCTTTTTTGGAGAATTCGTCGGCGATTTCCTCTTTGACTTCGAAAATTATTTCATCGTGCACTTGCAGTATCGCCCGCGCTTTTTCCCCATAACTTTCGACGAGCGGTTGCGCTTTGATCATGGCGAGCTTCACGATGTCGGCAGCCAATCCCTGGATCGGCATATTGATCGCCATCCTTTCGGCTCCGGCGGCCACTTGGAAATTCGGAGATTTTATTTCCGGCAAATACCTTCTTCTTCCCAGGATGGTTTCCACATACCCGTTCTTTTTTATGAATTCGCGGGTCTCTTTCATATATTTGGCGACGCCGGAAAATTTCTCCATGTATGTGTCGATGAATTTTTGCGCCTCCTCGCGCGTGATTCCGGCTGATTGTGAGAATCCGAAAGCGCCGATGCCGTATATGATCCCGAAGTTCAGGGCCTTGGCGTTTCTTCGCATGGTGTCGGTGACTTGCGAGAGCGTGACTTTGTTCACTTCGGCGGCGGTGATCTTGTGGATGTCTTCACCCTTGTGGAAAGCCTCGATGAGTTTTTTGTCTTCGCTGACGTGCGCGATGGCGCGAAGGTCGATTTGTGAATAGTCGGCGCTGATCAATTTATAACCCTGTTCGGCTTCAAAAGCGTTCCGCAGGAGTTTTCCCAGATCCGTTTTGATAGGAATGTTTTGCAAATTGGGTTCGGTGGATGAAAGTCTACCGGTCGCGGTCACGGCTTGGTTGAAGGTCGTGTGGATTCTTGAATTTTCGTCGACAAGCTGGGGAAGCGCATCCAAATAAGTGGTTTTTAGTTTGAAAAGTTCGCGATATTCTTCGATTTTCTCGATGATCTTGTGCTCACCTTTGAGTTTTTCAAGCTCGGAAGATGCGGTGGAATATTTCGTCTTCGTTTTCTTGATGTTATAAGTCGGAAGTTTCAATTCTTCGAACAGGATTTCCGACAGTTGGGAAGGGGAGTTGATGTTGAATTGTTTGCCAGCCAATTCATAGATGGATTTTTCCAAGTTCCCTAGACGTGTCGTCAGTTTTTCTGAAATTCCTTGGAAGATGATGGTGTTGAGTTTTATGCCGGCCAATTCCATTTTGGCCAGAACTTCCACAAGAGGCATTTCCATTTTCTCGAAAAGAGTGCGCAGGCTGTTCGTGGTGCCGCTGTCTATTTCCTGCTGGTCCGAAAGCGTGGAAATTTTTTCTTCCAAGACTTCTTTGAGCTTCAGGCAATAGTCGGCTTTTTGGCAAGGAATCCTATGCGCTTCCTTATCGTCTTCTTCCGCGCCAAGCATGGAGAGTTGCCCCTTTTTGCTTTTTTCGAAAGACACCTCTTCCCCCAATTCCTCCAAAATCATTTTTTCAAATTCTATTTTCTTTCCGGGATTGAGCATATACGCGGCCAGCACCACGTCGAATGCCAGTCCGGAAAGACGCACATCTTCTTTGGACAGCATCTCATAGGAATCTTTCAGGTCGTATCCGATCTTGGAAATATTTTCGTTTTCAAACAGCGGTTTGGAAAGTTCGATCAATTCTTTCGAATATGGGAAATAATAGGCACGCCCCGTTTTGTTGGAAAAAGAGATACTCCTTATTTTCCCGTCTTTTTTTTCGAGGGAAAAGGAGAGTTCTTTGGCAGAAGAAATTTCTTGCAATGTTTTTTCCAAATCCTTGCTTTCGACGCTTATATATTTGAAGTCTTTCACCCCTTCCGTTTTTTTCGGAGAATCTCCGCTT
>LCPX01000006.1 GCA_001003855.1 Candidatus Moranbacteria bacterium GW2011_GWE1_49_15
CTCGCCGCGGAAAACCTTCGGGAGACAGACGTTATCCAAAACGGTGAGCGTAGGAATCAAATAGAAAGCCTGGAAAACCATCCCGATGCTAAGTTGATGGAATTCCACCGACTCTTTCTTGGTCATGGTCCTGAGGTTTTTCCCTTGCACGAAAACCTCCCCATAAGTCGGAGCCTGGAGTCCCGAGATGCCGTAAAGAAGGGTCGATTTTCCGCAACCCGAAGGACCGAAGATGATTATATATTCCTCCGGATAAATTTTCACGTCAACGCCGTCCAATGAACGGACTTCGTTGGATTTTCCCTTATTATAGATAACACGAAGCTGATTGACTTCGATTACTGGTTCAGCCATTTCTTGTTTTTCTTTTTGTTTTACTCACGGATAAATTATAGCACAAAATTTGGAAAACATGAAACAAAAAATGCCTTTGAGGGGCATTTTTCATATAAGAGTTACTCCAAATGGCGAACCTTTTACCCGACCCCTTTCCTGCTTCGGCAGTCCAAACTATCGCTTGGCCACATCCAAGTCGCTACGCTCCCAATAGGGCTTCCGCCCTCTTGTCCTCCTCATTCTTCGTCGGTCACCCCAAGCGTCGTCATTTTATTCCTCCTTGAAAACCCACGGTTTTCAATACTTTCCTTCAACGGGAAACTACCGTTTCCCGACCCCTTCACGCCGACCCCCTTTGGTTTGACTGGTCGCAGCTTAGCGCTGCGCCCATCCAAATATATCTTGGAAGTTATTGACGATGATTTGGATGATGTTTTCCTTCCTCTTCGGTGTCAGGAGGGCGAAATCGTTGGATTTAGCCTCGTTGCCGGCAGCATCGATGGATTTGACATTGAAGTAATACACCGCGCCCGGCTTGAAGGTGGTTATGACCGCGATATGCGAGGTGGTCATGACGTCCGAGACGTTGACTTCCGTTTCCTTGCCGGCCTTGCCTTCCTTGTAAACAAGCTTGGTGTCGGCGTTCTCATCGGTCTTCCAGCTAATGATGGCTTGGACCTTGTCGTTTTGGGCCAAGGCGCTGTCGGTGCGGACCTGTTCTATCTTTGGGGCGTTTTCATCGGTCGAAGTCGTGAAATTCTGAAAGACTTCTTCCGTTTCATTGCCGTCCTCGTCGCGGACTTTGAGCTTGAGCCCGAACTCCGTACCGCTGGCCAATCCCTTAAGAACGACTTCGTGCTTGGTCGCTATTTCCGGCCTTCCCTGGAATCCGGAATTTTCAGCACTGTTCTGGTCAGTGTAAGTCACCAGGGCGTCAGTCGGAACATTGGTAGCAAAAGTTATCTTCGCTCCATGCTCGGTGATTTCGTCCACCTTGAAATCGGAAATCTTCGGAGGGGATTTCGGCTCGAAGGTGTTGTCGGAAGAAGCGAAGAGGTTTCCATTGGAATCTTCACCCTTCACCCTGAAATGATATGTCTGGCCGGATTCCAAATCTGAAATGGTAATCTCATGATCCTTGGTCTTGGCTTGGCTTTCCTTGGTTTCTCCATAAGAAGTGGTCAGACCGTATTCCACGATGGATGAAGTAGCCTCGCCGGTTTCCCATGTGATGGTCGCCTGATTCAAAGCCTTAGAAAGGACCTTGACCGAAGAAAGCGAGGATGGCTCCTTGGTGGTCAATGAAAGTTGCGAGGATTGTCCGATATTTCCAGCGGAATCGGAAGTTACGACGGAGAAAAGATATTTGGTAGCCGGGATAAGCCCGTTGAGGACCACGCTGTGGGTCTTCGTGTAATTGGCCACGGAAGAGTTTACCAGAGGATTGGATTCCATCCTGGAGAAGTCACTTCCGTCAAGATTATAAATCACCGAGCTGTTGGCAAGTTCGTCGGTAGTCCAGGTGACAGTCGCGCTTTCTCCGGTTATTTCGGAAATCTGAGGACCGGACAATATCTCAGGCGCGTCCCCGTCGTTGGCGCTCGAACCGGAATCAGAAACCCCTTCCCTGAGCGTCGTGAAAGACGGAAGCAAGGCGTCGCTCTCAGTTCCGAATCCCCTGTAAGCCTGGATATTAGAATCCACCGAATCCCAACAGGTGATCCTGTAATCGTAAGCGGTCTGCGCAGCTAAATCTATGAGGGGTATGGAATGGTTTTTCACGAACTCACTATCGGTCGATTTGTCAGTCGTCGCATACTCAGCAACCGCGGCTTCCTTGTATTCGACGAAGCATTTGGCGGATTGGTCGGTGGCAAAACTGATGACGGCCCTGTGGTCGGTAAGCACAGAAGGTTGATTAGTCTCGTCAATCGTTATGGACGACAGCGATCCGACCGTCATGAACGAGAGATTCGCATGTTCCTCGTCATAAGCCAATATCTTTTCGTTATCGAACGCGTCATTCACCGTGATCTTCACAAAGTATGGTGTCGCCGAAGACAGTCCACTGAGTTGGATCGTGTGGCTCGTGCTGTATGCTTCTTCGGAGTCGGTAAAAGTTCCAACCAGATTCTTTCCGTTTTCACTGTCATCAACAAGCTCGGCATTGTCATACACTTCGACGCTGGCGATCGTAGGAAGCGGCAAGTTGCCGTTGTCACTGTCCACCGTATTGAAAGAAACCTTGGCTCCGCTGTTGGTGATGTCGGTGATGATGTCGTCAGCCGCCCCGTTTTCGAAGGAAACCTCCGTGTCGGATGAAGCCGTGGCCTCGCCCGGAATGGTGCAGATCGTCTGCGAGAAGCGTGAGATATTCTCCTCGTCGTCCGCAAAGCGGATGCGGTAGCAATATTTCTTGTCGCTTGAAAGTCCGTTTTGAGTGAAAGAGTTGAGAGCGGAATCAGTTATGGCGTCCGGACTTTCCGTCCCTTCAGGGTCAGGAACGCAGTCCGCTTCGCCCTTGTCCACCGAACAGATCCCCAACTGGTATCCTCCGAAGCTTCCGCTTCCTGTCTCCTCGATGGTTTTCCAGGTCAGGTATGAAGCGAAGAAGTTTATCTGGCTGTTCGAAATGTCGGTATATTTGAAATTCTCGGGGGTCTCCGGTGAGTATGCGGGAAAAGCGCTTTCGTTTCCGGCCACATCCTTGAGCTTGACGCAGACTTTGGCCACGAAGTTGTCGTTGTCATCGACGACCTTCACGGTGTCGCTTTCGTCCTCAAAGGTGAATTCTTCCACTCCCGCGAAGTCGTCACACGGATCATCCTTGTCCGCCATGACCTTGATGTATCCCTTCATTCCGGTTTCATCGACGCCGTTCGGGTCTTCCGGCTTCACGGAAACTGTGATTTTCCCATTCTCGACTGAGCGGTCGATGTTCATTATTCCGGTCGGAGCGGCGGTGTCGACAATGATGTTTTTGTTCTGGGAAAAGGTCGTTCCGGTGATGTCCGTTCCGCTCTGGACGTTGTCGGCCGTATCCAAAACGTTCTGGGTTATCGAGGAAACCGCGAGGTCGCCCGAGTCTTCCCCTGTGCCCGTATCGCCGACCGTGTATGTTCCGATGATAGTATTTCCGGAAATTCCGGTCTGCGTCCAAGAGACTCCCGTGTCGAATGTTAAAGTTAGCGTCGAACCGGATTTGACCTCTTCGCTGTAGGTCACCTCGATCGGGATGACCGATCCGGGTCCGTATATGCCGTCGGCGGCCGAAGAAGTGATGCTCGTGATCTGAGGAGGAATGCCGTCATAGGTGATCGTATTGTTGGTGGAGCTTCCCGTGTTTCCCGCTCCGTCGGTAAACCTGACATGGACCGTTTCGGTCACTTTGTTTTCGGTGCCGGCCGGAACAATTCCGCCGCAGTCCTCGTCCAGGATATTCCAACTTACCACGGTGGTGGCGTAATCCGATTTCTGTTCCGGGATTCCGCTGGCGTCGCACCATTCGGTTCCGTCATTGGAGAGCTCGAACCGCATTCCGGAAAGGTCCGGGAAATTGTCGCTGGTGGAAATTGCAAGGCTTACGGTGTTCGATTTGGTTTCCCCATCCCCGCCGTTGATCGTGACGCTTGCGTCATATGGATTGTCGGTGTCTATCCTGATGCCATCATCGACATTATTGAAAGCCGGGTCGACTGCGAATTCGTTACCTGGAGCAGTCGTGAGATGGTTATCAATCACGTCGATCGCATCCTGCGAGATGACATGCGTGACCTTGAGATTTTCCACATTGTCCCCTCCGGCGACCGGATATGTTCCAACGAGCATCCTTTCGTCTATAACATCAAGCGTCACATCCGTCGCACCGGCGATATTCAACCTGACATGCGCGACGCTTCCGGTCTTGAGATTCTCGCTATAATGGGCTTTGACGGTTACGGTTTTTCCGGCATTGAACGATCCGCTCGCGCTTCCCTCCACGGTCGCGCTGAAACTTTCCAGAGTCGGAGGCTCGGTATCGACGACGATGAGTTTTCCATTGAAATTGTCCGCAGGGAAATCGGTTTGCACGAATCCGTTTCCGGCGATATCCTTGATTTCGTATCCCGAGGCTATCGTGAATTCGCTGATGTTCAATGCGCTCGTATCATGGGTCGCTCCCTGGATTACCGTGTATGTTCCGGAAAGGATCTTTTTGGTTCCGTCGAGCGTATCCAGGACGACCTCGTCCTTGGCGGTGTTGTTGATTTTTACCGTCAGCCTTGCTCCGTTTTGCAGTTCCTCACCGAAGACCGCTTGGACGTTTATCTGCTCGCCGTTGCCGTATACCGATTCGGGAACACCCAGGTCGGATACCAGGCTCGAAGTAGTGAACGAAACCAGTGCGGGCGCCGTGCGGTCGATGTTCATGTCGCTGGCACTGACAGCATATCCAACGTTGCCGGCTTGGTCGATATGCCTGGCGCAAAGGTATTTGTCGTTGAACGATTCCTCCGCGATCTGGAATTCGACCCCCGGAGCATAATCGAATCCATTGTTGTCATAGTCATCGTTTTCACAGTTTGTATCGCCACTGAATACATATCTTGAGGAATCCTGATTTGGTTCGACCACGCTGATATTGATGTTATCCGACGTGGTTGGTCCGACATCGACACCGTCAGCAAATGAGACTTGCGGATCCATCACGTCAACATTGAGAGGATATCTTGATTTCAGGAACGAAGCATTTCCGGCCAAATCTTGCGCGGTAAAGCAGATATAGCTTCCATTATTGTTCCCATCGGTGAAATGGATCGCCGTTCCCGATGAATATGCTATACCGGAATCATAGACGAGATCGGAGCAGTTGTCCGTCTGCGAAGCGAAAACGTATTTCAATGTCGCTCCGTCCAAGTTCGGGTCTTCCACTGTGACCGTCACCGCGTCGTCTTGCGACGGATTCGGATCTACGTCATCCTGTTCCGACATGGTAAAATCTGGCCCTAAAACATCGATATTGATATCATTTTCACTTGCAAGGTGCGTAACATTGCCAGCTAGGTCTTTGACCTGGGCACAGACATATTTTCCATTATTATTGATGTCATTAAATGTGCCCTCGGTTACTCCTGATTCAAAAATTTCAGCTGAGCCATAGTCCTTGTTTTCATCCGCGCAATCATTATCATTAGCCAGGATGTATTTGTATTCTGCCGTGTCCTCGTTTCCGTTCGGATCGGAGGTGGTTATCGCGAAACTGTCGGAGGTGATCGGACCGGCCTGGATGTCGTCGGTGAATTCAATGACCGGGTCAGTCTTGTCCACGAACAACTCATCGGATTCCGCTCCGGTCGTTTCGTTTCCGGCATTGTCGGAAGCTGTCACTTTGTAGAAGTAGGTTCCTTCATCAAGACTTGTGTCTTCGTATGAAACGGTGGCTATGTCGGTGATGGTCGTGACGTCCGCGTACGAACCTTCGGCTCCGGACTTCCTTTGGAGTTTGTATTCCCTGAAATCGCTTCCTCCGTCGTTGGAAACCTGGCTCCAAGAGATGGTCTGGGTTCCGGTGTTGTTCGGGTTAGGCGAGACCGTCGGCTTGCCTGGGTCGGATGGGCCGGATTTGTCGACGATAAGGACCGACTCGTTTCCAGTGGAGGAGTTATCGGCATTGTCACGCACGTCTATGCGGTAAGTATAAGTATCTTGCTCAAGATTCGCGTTGTCTTCATACTGGGTCGTTCCTTCCGGCAAAACGGCCAACTCGGTGAAACTTTCGGCTCCTTTTTTCCTAAGGACGACGTATTCCCTGAATCCGGCTGGGCCGTTGTCGGAAACTCCGCCCCAAACGACAGTCTGGTTTCCGCTGTTGTTCGGATTATTGTTTATGGCCGAAATGGAAACCGCTTGCGGATCGGTATCATCCACGATCATCGCGGATGAATTCGCGCTGGCCGATGAAACTTTCCCTGCATTGTCCGTCGCGTAAATCCTATACACGTATGTTCCGTCGGAAAGGTCGGCTTGCTCAGTGAAACTGGTTCCGGCAACTGCCTCCGCACCGGTTACGTCCAAGAAAGCGGAGTCGTCTTCGGATGACAATTTTCTTTGCAGTTTATATGAAGCCATACCGCTACCGTTTTCCGTCGCAGCATTCCAAGTTATCTCGGGAGTCCTGTCGCTGGTATATTGCGGAACATTCGGAGCAGTCACCAAAGGAGCGGTCGTGTCCAACGCGATCGTGTCGGAATAGGTCGAAGAAACGTTGCCGGCGTTGTCATGAAACCTTCCGAAAATCGTCTTGGTTCCGTCATCGGCCGATGTCGTCCAAGGCAACGTCCAGACTTTACTTGCGCTATATGGCGCGTCGGGAGTCTGCCAAACTATGAAGTTGTCGAAATATGCGGTTTCCAAATTTGCCGTGACACCGTCCGTATCTCCGAGATAGAGGTTAAGCTTCATGCTTCCTGCAATATAATTTCCACTGCTATATCTATAAAAGTTTATCCAACCATTTGAATCATTGTCTGAAATATAACAATTTATTATACCGTTTTCCCTTTTAGCCCTAAGCTTTCCGGTCTTTTGAGGAGTGTAAGCCACATAACCTGCCGGGGTAGATCCATTCACATCATTAGACCATCCGCCTACGCTTGTATTGGCACCGTCAACTCTTGCACTGCACTGCCATTGAGAATACGGTGCGGTTGGGCTTTGCACCTGAAGCATCGCGTACTTCACGCCAGAGGTGGTTGAAAGTCCTGTGATATCATAATCAACTTGGGCATCAAAATCCTCTCCTGCTGCCACGGCGGTTGATTTCATATCGACTCTTGGCCACGCGTTAACTGCCGATGTCGAAGTTATTTTCAATCTTCCGTTATCGATACCGGAAGTTCCTGTACCCACATTCGCAGTCCATTTGTTCGTGTCCAAATTCGCAGCGCCAAAATCATCGCTCAAATCCTGGTTTCCATAACTCGCACTTGCCAACTCGGATCCCCCGGAATCGGTCGCGTCGTTAGTGACCGTCACGTTCTCCGAAGTCGTGTAAGCGGCGTCGCTGTTGATCGTGAAATTCGAAGCTGTCGGAGCGGTTTGGTCCCAAGTCAGAATGAATTCGTCATAACCCTCGTTTCCTGCCTGGTCGGTGGCGGTGAGCCTGATCACGTGGCTTCCATTAGCGCTCGCGCTGATCGTGGTCGTGGCGGCGTTAGCGGTTCCAAAAGACACGGCTCCAGGTCCGGACCAAGCATACGTCACGACTCCGCTTCCCATTCCGTCATCGGCGCTTCCGGTTTGAGTGAACTGGCTTCCCTTGGTCTGGTTGTCCCCCGCGCTGACCGTAGGAGCCTGGTTGTCGACAACCACATTGGAAAGATTCGCCGTCGGAGCGTCGGAAACGGTCGCGTTGCCGGCTTCGTCTTCAAGCTGTCCGGCGGTCATGGAAATATCCGAAATCTTGAGGTCCTGATTGACTTCGCTCGCCTCGCTTCCGACCGTGTAGGTACACTGGGCGGACGATGCGAGTTCCGGTATCGAAATGTTGACGTCGCAAGTCTGTCCGTTGTTGAAAGCGACCACGAGTTCGCCTCCTTCGGTTTTCACTTGTTCGGAGAAATTCAAGGTGACGACTATCGGTTCGTTTTCCTTATAGTAATCTTCTGTCGCGGTCGCGCTGGTGATCTCCGGACCTTTGCCGTCGGCTCTGACATTAAGCGAAGTCGTCGCCGGAGCCGATGGGTCAGTAATGGCGTTTCCGAAAGCGTCAGTTATCGTTCCCGTGATCGGGTTGACCGAAATCAGGGAAACATTGTCCGTCTCATCTCCAGCGTTGACCGATAAGGAACAATCCTTGTTCTGAAGGGTTTCATCGGCTATGTTCACCAGACAGCTCGATATGTGCCCCTCTCCCATATCGAAAGTGAGCAGCAAATCCCCTGTGGTCTTCACCGGCTCGGAAAATTCCACCGTCACAGGTATCGTTCCTATCCCAAAGATCGTCTCTTCGGAGTTCGCCGAAATCGCCGAAACGCCCGGGTCCTCAAGGTCCAGCTCGACTAGCTGGCTTGCGGTCCCTTGCGAACTGAAGTTCCAGCCGTCGCTGGCCACCACCTTGAGTGTCATGCTTTCATATTTTCTTCCGTCGAGTCCGAGATTGGTGTCGGCTTTCGGCTCCCAAGTCTGGTTGACGATCGCCTGGTCCGCGCTGTCCTTGGTTGAAAAATTCTTAGCCAAGATGAACACTTCGTCATTGATAGCATGAGCCGTTTTAACCGTCTGGAAAGAATTGTTTCCTCCAAAAGAGGCGTTTCTAGTGACTCCGCTGAGCGTCACGGTCGGCGTCGTGTCTGATTTTCCGGTATATGATATGAGTTCCGAACCGATCAAAATCGTTCCGGCGCTCGGGATAGGCATGTCGGCGTCATTGAAAAGATCGATGGTCGCCGGCGTGGTCGAATCGTCCAAGGCCGTGCTGAGCTCTATCTTATTGTTCGAGTCCGGCTGGTAGAAAAGCGAGGTGTAAAGGCTCGTCTGGTTTCCGTTGTCCGGATCCATATCCTCCGCGCTGGTTTCATACGCTTTGAAAGAAACCGGCACCGTTCCGTCGGAGTTTTGGATTATAGTGTTCGGAATTTCCACGGTCGGCGCGGTGTTGAAGGAATAGGTAAGCTGGACGCTGTCAACCGAAGGCCTGTCCGTCCCGTCGGAGGATTTCATAAAAACGGCGTATTGGATCCATTTGTTGTCGTAGTCCGAAAGGGCGACATTGGTGATGTCGTCGACTTCGGTCGTGAAATATTGGTCGTCCGCGGGGAAATCCGTGTCTCCCTTGCCCGCGGCGCAGACGCTCGGTCCGCACCATCCGGATCCATTGGCCCAATCAGGCGAACTCGTCCCCGAGGCGGTCCTGATTAAAAATTTCACCGATCCACCGACCGGAGACAAGCCTCCCGCCTGCCAATTGATTTTCTCTACCGTGGATTCATCGCTATTCGTATTAAAAGGAGAAGAGAATATTTTCTTAAAATCAGAAGTCGGGTATCCCGTAGAGTAATTTATTGACACCTGACTGAGCGACGGAGTTGAAGTCAGATCGGTCGGCGCCGCCAAAGTCGCCTTATATTGGAAATATTGCTCCCCGGAAGTCATGCATGCGGATGATGGCGTCCCGCCGTTTACCACTGAACAGTTTTCCCAGGATTTGGCGGAATCCTCTCCAGAGCAAGCGCTGTCGTCGCAGGATCTGGTAGCCATGGAGACCGCTCCCGTGCCCGAAGCATTGATCCAGCTCACCGTATTCCAGTCTGTAATCGGAGAAGTCATGTCCACAGGGGCCGAAGTATACGTACCCGATTCAGCATAAAACCCCGTGCTTGTCGCATATTCACTCGTCTTTCCTGCCAGCTTGGAAATCTCATTCGCGGAAAAATTACGGCCGTATACCGAAAACTCATCAATGAGCCCCACGGGGGAATTTCCATCGCTTGCATTGCCTATATATTTAACATCCGACGTACTTTGCGCGTTTACCTCACTACCGACCAAGGAACCGTCGATATAAAAATTGGTTTTACCACCCGCACCGACCACGGCGACATGGTGCCAACCAGCACCCGATGCGACCGCATATCCACTTGAAGAAAAAGCGCCTCCCACGATCGTTCCGAGATGTCGGTCGCTGTTCCTGATCGCAATCTGGGAATCGGTGGCTCCGTTGCTCTGCGACAGGACCTTATATGTCCCATTACCAGCCGAAGAGAAATCAGCCCATGCGGATATCGTCCATGCGCTTCCCAACGAAATTGCGGACGCCCCTGTCTGCAAATATGAACCAACGGTCGTATTTGCCGAGGCGCTGCCGAATTTTTTCGACGAAGTATCCCATGGAAACGGGCTTGATACCAAAACTTTCACACAATCGAAATAAGAATAATTCCCAGTGTTTGATCTGAATTGGATTTTGTGGGTTCCCGCACTCAAAGTCGGACCAGTGACCTTGCGCCAAGTTCCAGCTGTAGGGGTATAATTGCCGCCTACCTGGACATTGTCCACCAAAAGCGAATAATTGTTACCGGTCGCAGAAGCGTTGTCGTACCAGGAAAATTCACTGCTGCTGCCGGATAAGGTTATATTCTGATACACTGACATGGCATAAACTCCCACGCGAGCGGTCCCACTACACGCGGTTGAACCGCCCGTAGTTAAATTTTGACGTAACCCACCGCCCTCACTTGTCCAATATTGCGCGAGGTTATCCATTGTGCCGTTAGCTACGACATCACTTGTAGCAGTGACCGTTGTTAATGTATTATTGTTTCCAGAAGAATCAGTTCCACTGCTGTTCAGATTATAAAGCGCCTGAAGGTTGGCGTTTTTCAGAAGCTCGACCCTGCCAGCGGTTTGCGTCATTGAAACCGTAGCGTCCGACGCGGTAGGATTCAAAAAAGATGCCACTTCTTGGTCCTGCGTCACGCTGTCCAGCGTCAAGCTGTTTCCGGAAGATGCTCCCTTGTCGAAGCTGGCCGCCACCGAATCCACGACCGGGGTCGCGGTCGCCGGATTTCCGGCTCCGCTCAAAGCGAGCCTGTATTGGAACCATCTCTCTCCTGCCCTTAAACACGACGAAGTTCCGCCCGAAACCGTGCAACTGGTCCAATCCTCACCTTGGCAGGCGTCGTCATCGCAGGATCTGGCTTCCATGGAAACCGATCCGCCGTTGGCGCTGCCGACCCAATTGACTCCGCTCCAGCTTTGAATGGAAGACGCATTTGTGTCCATGACCGAAGAAGTGAAAGAACCGCCCTGGGTGTAGGTCGGGCTTGAAGCTGTTGCCACAACCTCGTCCAGTTTAGGTGAAACCGTCCCGTCGTTCGAAACGAAGGATGCCTGGTACCAAAGGTACTGCCCGGCCCCGGCGCAAGCCGAGATGTCCTTTTCCACCGTGCCCGCCCCGTCCGAATCGGAGAAAGCGCAATTGCCCGTCGCGTCGGAAAAATCAGAAGGTTCGGTCGTCAAATCCGTGCTTTTGACTTTGACCGTCATCGAGCCTCCGGAAGCTCCGGTCAAGGACCTGGCATATTTGAACTTGCTCCAGCTTTGGTTGGAAGATTTGGAAAAATACGCGGTCAAGGATCCTGAGTCCAGATAGCTCGATTCCGTCACGATTTTCATAACAACTCCATTATTTCCTGCGACGTAACCGAGTTTGCTGTTTATGAAACTGGCACCCCTTAAATAATCACTACCTGTAGTAGACCCCACCCATGTAAGCCCCCCGTCCATAGTCTTATTAAGAATTCCATATGCTCCGCTGTATCCGACAGCATAGCCTATCTGGGAAGTCAGAAACCGAGCGTTATATACAGCCCCCTCTATGGGAATGACCGACCAGCTGGTGCCGTCAAACCTTCTCGTCGTGCCGTTTCCGAACGCGACCGCGGTATCCGCCGAGGTCATCTCTATGGCATTATAAACTCCGCTCGTAGCTATCTGAGTGGGCGTCCAGGAAATTCCTCCGTTTTGGGTCCTATACGCATAAATATAGGTACCCACAACCAACACTACCATACCGTTCTGGGAATCATAAAAGTCCATTACATAAAATGTCGAGGAGCCCGTATCTATCTCACTCACTTTCGTCCAGCTAGCTCCTCCGTTATCGGTTTTGTAAGTATAAAAATAATAGCGAGTCTCAAAGCATGGATCCGTAGAATTTTTTCCGCAACCTGTCGGGGAGACCTGCACATCGGCATTCATTGTGCCGGAAAAATAACCTACGGATTCAGTGATGAAATCCATGTCTTTAGCCAGATATGTAGTCGCACTGGCAGGGTTATATATAACACTCCATAATGACCCACCGTTTTGAGTTTTGTATATTTTTCCAAAGGAATCCCTGACGTAAGCCAGATCTTGCGAAAACGCGTCCACCTTTTTTATAACATAACCACTGGTAACCGGCTGGGCGGCCGTATTAGCCCAAGTGCTTCCTCCATCCGTCGTCTTTTTAACAAAAGTGCTGGCAACGAAATATCCGACGTTGGAATCCACGAAATCCACGGATTCTATCATACTAGTGGTTCCCGAGGTCTGGGGGAAATTCCCCGCCACCACACTCTGAAGCTGGAGGCTCTGGCTGTCGCCGGTCGCCTCGACGTTGGACCTGGAAAAATCCGCATCCGTCCAGTCGGTGTTGTCGGTCTGAGTCGTCAAACTTTCAGTGCTTCCGGACTGGGTCAGTCTGATGCTCGCGTCCCCGCTCTGGGAGGTGAGCTCCAAGCTGGCATCCGGATCTCCGTTGGCGTCACCGGACGAAAAATCCTCCGCCGTGGTCTGCGAAACGCTTCCGCCCGTGTCATTGACCGCTATGACCTCCGCGTCCTTGACGGGACTCGAAGCATATTCGGAATAGCTCCCCTGGGTGGCATAGGTCGCCACGGAATTTGAAGCGGCTGTCCATTCGGTCTGGGTCCAGGTATATCCCGCCGCGCTCGAACCAGAAGGGTTGAAAATCAGCGGGGAAAGTATCGCCGCGATCAGAATCATCGCCACCGCCGAGGAAAGGCTGACGGTAATGGTCCGCAGTTTCTTTTGGAATTTCTTAAGATCGGAATACGACTGAAAAGAAACTGAACAGACGATCTTACCGCTTTTGTCGGCCTGACATTGCTGGATGCGCAGATGGTTGTCAGCGCTGGATTTGAAAATGAGATGGAAGTAGTCGCGAGCCACGATATCGAGCTTACCGAGGATTTGTTTTAGTTTTTTCATTTTTACTTAAGTTAAAAAACTCCAGGCGGTTATCCGCTAACCATCCTAAATGGTTTATGGTTCTTGAGATAATTATACCATCAAATACGGGAAAATCGAAGGGCATCCCGCCGCGTTCCGATCCTGTGGATAATATATTGTTTTTATTTTTCCGCTTTTTTGGCTTCCTCGTATATGCCGATCCATTCCGTTATCTTTTCCTTGCCGTATAACCCGATAGCCTCATCGCTGTCGAGAATATAATCGACCGAATCGGTGGAATTTTCCCTTCTCATATTCCCTTTTATGATGTATGCCGGCTTTTCAAATGACCGCCAAACGACCGGGGAAAAATTCAAAAAGAAAAGGGAATAATTGCTTCTGGACGCATACGCGTAGAGCGGCTGGAAATCCTCATGCAGGGGTATGGGGGAGGAATTGAATTTTTTCAACAAGGCGTAGGTCCTCCTGAACGACTTGTGCAGGGATGCCATTTTGGATTTTATGAAAACGGCTCTTTCCAAAAATTCGGCCGCCTCCTCTCCACTCATGACATCAGCCGATGCCGCCTTTCCGTAAAAATACCCATACCAGGCCCCCAGAATAGCCAGGTCCTTTTCCGAATATCTTTCCGCTTTTAAAAATGGCTCCTCGAATTCCGATCCCTTTTCCGCAAGGATCGAAATTTCATCCATCCCGCTCCAAGATCCCTCTTCCAAAATCTTTTTGAAAATTTTCTCATTTCCGTATCTTCCGATGAATCCATCCATGGTCCACACTGCCTGCTTATATTCCAAATCATTGCATCCATATGGGACCGTCCCCACCTGGGGGATCAGCTCGACGCCAGATTCAGCCATCCTTTTCTCAAGCGGATCCCTGGTGCCCGGGCGCGAAAAAAAGGATTTGAGAGCGAGATCGTCCGTCTCCTCGCACAATCCATTGGAATAACCGCATTTTTTCCTGATTTCCAACCACTCCTCTTCTCCTCCCCAACATCTTGAACTCACCAGATAGGGACCCCTCCCCTCCTTCAATTCCCGGCCGTCACCCCTGATGATGTCGCCCGCCTTGATCTCCCCGACCTGCCGGATATGGAAAGTGTCCGCGGGTTCCTTAGCCGCTTCCCATGGCCCCTCACAAAAAGATGCCGACATCTTGAGGCATTTCTCCCTCTTCTCCAATTCTTCCTTGAGAATATCCGCGTTCCTAAGCATAGTGTTCACGTCCGAAATCATCGTTTCGAGATCCGAATAACTCTTACCTCCCGAATAGGCTATCTTCTTCCCGGAAACCTCCGTCCCTTTTTGCCTTTCAAACGCCGCCTTCAAAGACTTCACGTCGTTCTCATAATCATCCCTGGTTTTCTTCATCGCCCCCAGCATTTCTTCCGCGTTTTCAAAGGAGATTTTTTCCGAAAAAACCGCGAACGCTTTCGAGGAATCCATGAAGGAACGCAAGAAATCGAAAGGATAAATGGAATCATCTTCTTTTATGGAAAGCATCAGTTTGCCATGCTCCTCTTCCAACCCCCTGAGCGTATCTTCCAGCGGCCCGGCTTCCATTTCCGGATAAAAAAGCAGTGGATCCTCCGCCAGCCATTTATAAAAAGAAAAAAGCCTCAAAACCCTCTCCCTTTCCGGACTTCCGGCTTCCAAAATCTGCCCGTCTTTAAAAACATTCCCTTTTTCAATACCGTATTCCTGCTCCTCCCCTTCAAGGAATATTTTTTTCAAGCTGAAATCATAGCCCCAATCTTTTCTGGCCACATCATCGCGCTCCGGCATTTCCGATCCGCCACCCTTTTCATGATTCGCAAAACCCGCATCCGCCGGGTGGGTCCGTCTTTGCGATATCGCGAAAAAACCTGCTATAATTGCAGCAGACAAAAAAAACAGCACGATGAAGAGACTCTTTTTCATAGGATAATTATATCATTTCCTTTTCATGAAAGCTACGAATTTTTCCCAAGAGATGCTTCCGAAAATCAATGACGTTCTAAAATTCGTCTTGGAAAACGAACACAGTGACTTTTATCGCAGAAAATATGGATCGGCTGAATTTTATCCGATAAAGTCCTACGAGGATTTGCAATTAATCCCCTTCCTTGCCAAAACGGAATTCAAGGATCTTGATATAAAAAAAACCACTTTCGTGCCGCAAGAAGATATAAAGGGTTATTCCCTCTCGAGCGGAACGACATCGAGAAGGCACGGAATCTCCCCACATACTGATTTGGACCTGGAAAACTTTAGGATTCGCTACCTTGAAGAGGATAGGAATTTCGATGCCGGGGTGAGAAATGTAATGACTCTTCTTATTCCCACCTCCCTACCCCTGTCAAAAATGATAAAATCAGCCAAGAAACTCGTCATAATCCCAGGAGACGTTACTGGACTATCCCTAATGGCCAAGATCGCCAACCAGATAGGGATCCAGGGAATCGTGACGACGCCCTCGCGCCTTTTCGAATTCATTAAGCATCTCAAAAAAAACGACTTCGATTTCAAAAGCATACGATGGATATCCCTGGGAAGCGAGTTTTGCTCCGAATATTCCATAGAAGAAATACAACGCACTTTCCCTAACTCCAGAATAAAAATTCGCTACGGAAGCCAGGAGACCAGAGGCACAAAAGTGAAAAGATGCGAATACCTAGTTAATCAAAAATCTCCTTATCTTTTTCATCCTTCCGCCACGGCACTGGAAATAATAGATGAAAAAGGAGAGACCTGCGAAATGGAAGAATTAGGAGAGCTTGTCTTCACGAATTTTAGCAAAGAGGCCTTTCCTGTCATAAGATACCGCAGTGGGGATATGGGATCACTGCGCAAGGAAAAGTGTCCTTGTGGAGAAGAATACCTCCTTCATTTTGAAGGCAGAAACGACATGGACTTCCTTGAAACACATGGGGTAGCTTTCACGTCCAGAATGGTGGCGAAGGCGGTATCCAAAGCTTCCGGCTTCGTCGACACACAATTCCAATTGAACATATATGCCGGAAAGAGCCTACCGGACACGAAACTGGAAATCGTTCTTAAGGCCAATGATCTATTCAAAGAAAAAACGCACGATCCCCAACTTAAAAAGAAAATAGCTGGGATAATCCACGAAAACCTGTTTACCTATCACGAAAAAAAATTCCAAAAAATCACCTCCTTGCCTGAAAAAATTCCCCTGGAGGTGTCCTTACTTGCCGAATGGGCCTATGATATAGGAAAATCAAAAAACATTATCTTGCATAATTAAAAAATACGATGAGAGACACTAATTTTTCCGAAGACATGCTTTCCAAAATAAACGATGTCCTGGATTTCGTCCTAAAAAACGAATATTCCGACTTTTATCGCAATAAGTACGGGAAAATCGAAGCTTTCGCCATAAAATCATACGAGGAATTTCGCAGTATCCCCTTTTTGGAAAAAAAGGAATTTTCCGACTTAGAAATCAAAGAGCGTTCTTTCTTTCCGATGGATAAAATAAGGAGATATTCATTCTCCAGTGGGACCACAGGAAAAATAACCATAATGGCCCATCTTAGCCCAGGCGAACTCAAGGAAGGTATGCAAGGATTAGACTACGGAGAAGAAATATTAAGGAGGAATAATATAAAAACCCTCTTTCTTCTCTGGCCGATCACTTCATCGTCTTTTTTCAGGCATAATCATTATCAAAAAGAAGGAATGATTGTCGTAAGCGGAAACGTAAACGATTTGGAAAAATCAGCGCGTGCCATTGATGATCTTCGTGCAGGCGGCATAATAACCACATCCACGATACTATCCCAACTCATAGACAAACTTATTGAAATAAACTTTGACTTTGAAAAAATCAGGTACGTGTCACTTGGCGGAGAATTCTGTTCAACAGAAAAAATGAAACTGCTTCAAGGCCATTTCCCGAAAGCCTTTTTCCGTTTCGGTTTTGGGAGTTCGGAAATAGGCGCCAGGGCGTACAGATGCAAGCATCTTTCCAAAGAAAAACCTGCCCTATTTCATCCATCACCCTTCTCATTGGTGGAGATCGGGCGTGAAGAAAATGAATCCTATGGGGAAATAATACATACGACCCTCAAGCGTAGATTTTTTCCACTAATACGCTATAAGACTGGAGACCTGGGGAGAATCATAGAAAAAGATTGCCCGTGCGGCAATAATCTCACTCTTGAAGTGGTCGGACGTGCAGATTTCGACGTTTTTAAAATTTCCGGGATAACCATACGGAAGGAAAGCATCGAAAAAGCCCTAGAAAGCGTGATGAAATACGTCAAAAACGATTATCAACTGGAAATCTTCGAGGAAAAATCAGGTGACAAAATAAAAACCAAACTTAAACTCAAATTGGAGCCTTTGGAAAAATACGAAAACGACATGGAAAATCCAAACTTCAAAGAAACTCTTATTGAAAAGATCAGCTTCGATTTGAGGCTTTCGACCAAAAATTCCCTTCGCGACCTCATCGAAAAAAATGTCTTCATGCCACTGGAAATTGAATTTGTAAAATTCCAAGATTTGCGTCGTCACAAATCAAAAAATATCATTTCCTACCTTAAATGAACAAAAAAAATCTCCTAAGAGGGAGATTTTTTTAAAATTAAACCGATAAAGATTTCAATTCCCAGCTGCGACGGCTTCCTTGGCGAACACGTCATAAATCAAGCCATTGATGTCCTTGTCCGGATTAGTAGGTTCAACCAATTTTTTCACCCTTTCGATCACATTGCTCCATTTCGACGGATCAGGAATGAAAGACACCCCCTCTCTCGCTTTTTCGAAACGGCCATAGAATTTTCCGGCTTCCTCGGCGCTGAAGGCATATCTAGATGCTATATAATCTCTAGCTTCCTGTGGATTTTTCGACAGATATTCAAATGCTTGATAGAAAGAAATGATAAACGCTTTTAATTCCTCGGGCTTTTCAGTAAGAGCCTTCGGTGAAGTTATGATATCGCGTATATAATCAATTTCCTTTGTGATTTCCTCAGGATAATAAACCGCGAAATTTTCTCCGCCCTCTATATTTTGCAAAGCCTGCTCGGAGCGAAGGCTTATGAAATCCACCTCTCCCTTGGCCAGAGCCTGCAGGCGCGGTCCCTCCCCGCTTATGGCCACCAACTCCACATCCCTATCCACATCAAGACCAAAACTCCGAAGGGCACTATCCACGTTAAAATGTCCTCCACTTCCAAATCTTCCGACTGCCGCCCTCTTGATATCTTTCACGTTTTCCTTTGACAATCGACTGACAAAAACCGAATCGAAACCGTTGATGGGGGTCGCCAGAAGCCTCGGTTCGGCTTCACTTAAATATGCACCCAGCGTACTTATAAATGTTCCAACACTCACATCAGCCTCTCCTGCCATAAGTATCTGGTCCGGCTGTTTTTCAGCCAATATCACCTCTACCTCCAAACCGTTGTCGGAAAAAATTCCTTTGTCGGTCGCGAAATCAACGATAAAATTGACGTCGGTCACCCCATCTAAAAGGACCAGGCGAACTTTCTTTTTTTCTTCAGCCACCTCTTCTTTCGTTTGTCCCTCCTGTTTCAGAGCTTCCTCCTTTTTTAAGTTCTTATAATAAAGAGCCGCGCCAACCGCTATTACCGCGACCAATATTGCCGATAGAACGATCTTATTTTTCATGTTTATATATTTTTTATTAATTACCATAAACCATTATATCATATCCTACGCTTTCCACTTTACCACTTTCTTTTCCAAAATGCCGATAACCCTGATGAGCGAAAGGTTTAATGCCGCGAAAACCAAAACCAAAAACATCAGTCGGGAGGTTTGGAAATTCGTCCCATAAAACGAAAGCAGGTACCCCATTCCTTTTCCATATCCGAAGACTTCCGCGATGACCAAGCCGATTACCGCCTTTCCCGCCGCCATCCTCATTCCCGCGAAAACGAAAGGGATCGCGTTAAAAAAAACCACCTTCGCCATGATTTCCCTTTTTCTAAACTTGAAAGATCTGGCCATCCGCACCAATTCCCCGTTGACGTTCCTGCTTCCTTCGATCGAATTCATCAGGATCGGAATAAGCGACATCAGAAAGACGATTACGACTTTGGAAGAAAAACCTATCCCGAACCAGATTATGATCAGCGGCACTATTGCGATTTTCGGCAACGAATTGAGGAAGAGTACATATGGGCGAAAAAGGGCATATAACCTTTCATCCGACCCGATCAGAAGTCCCCCCAAAACCCCCACGACGACCGCAAGCAGGAATCCCAACAGGAGCGTCTCCACGCTTATAATGAAATGGGGAGTGATTTTCCCACTCAACACCAAATCTATCCCGTCGGAAATGACCCTGGTCGGATAACTGATAAACATCGGATCGATCCATTTAAGGCGCCCCGCTATTTCCCAAAGAAGCAGGAAAGCGGAAACGGAAAAAAATCCAAGAAAAGTATTCGATTTTATTTTTTCAGCAAGCATTGAGATAATCCTCAGCATTTAAATATAATTCTTTCTTGTCCATCCCTTTGAACTTATTAGCATACAATCCTTTTTTGATTTTCTTGCCGTCGAAAAAAACGTATATCTTATCCCCTATTTCCAGGGCTTCTTCGATCGAGTGGGTTACGAAGATGCTGGTTATTTTCCTATCCCTTATTATTTCAAGGAAAATCTTCTGCAATTTCTTTTTCCTGTTAACATCCAGAGCTGAAAAGGGCTCATCCAGGAGCAGGATCTCCGGATCGCAGACGATGGCTCTGGCGAAATTGACCCTTTGTCTCATCCCAACTGAAAGCTTTTGCGGGAAATAATCCTCGAATCCTTCCAGGCCGACCATTTTTACAGCTTCACTTACTTTTCTGGAAACCTCCTCTTTGCCACTCTCCCTGTCTTCTATTCCAAGGGAAATGTTCCCGGGGACCTTTCTCCAAGGAAGTAGCGTCGGATCCTGAAAAACCATCCTGATCCCGCTCATACCCGTTTCGGCATTCTTTATTTCGACGCAGCCTTTCACTTCTATCTCGTTTTCAGGCAAAAGACTGGCCAGATAATTCAAAAGAGTCGTCTTTCCGCATCCCGAAGGTCCCAAGAGGACAATTATCTCTCCCCTTGCCACATCAAAAGACACGTCCTCAAAGACGATCTTTCCGGTGCTTTTGTATTTTATCGAAAGGTTTTCAATCTTGATCATAGGATGTTTCTCGAATCAGTCATATTATAGCACAAAACAGGGCTCAGCCCTATTATAATCGATAAATCCAAAAAATTTTTTATCTAGAAAAATCCGTTGCATCCCACGAAAAGATATTCGTCGCTTTCCTCATCACAAATCTCTTCCTGCGCCAATGTGGTCACGCTTTCGGAATTAGAGACAGAATCGGTCTTTGGCGCCTTCTTAGCCTCCTGCTTGAAAACATAGCTCTTGAGCGAATACGCCGCTCCGATAACCAGTACAAAAATGAAGGCGACGGACAGGCATATTTTTTTTGTTTTTCTCGAGATGGAAGACATTTTGTTTTGTTTCCCTATTAAATCCGACTTTACCGGTGCGCTTTGGCGCAATTTAACAGGGTAAATTTTCTTATGCCCATATTATAGCACATTTCCAAAAATGGACAAAGACCGGCTGTCTAACCCCGCAAGATTTCCATCAGCTTATGGTAAAACCGCAGGTTATGGATGGAAGCCAAGCGCAAAAACAACGGCTCGTCGGTGCGAAGAAGATGGCGGAGATATGCCTTGGTGTAACTTTGGCAAGTGTAGCAATCGCAATTTTGATCTATCGGAGAAAAATCCTCCCTATATTCTTCATTGCCGATATTGATGGTGTCGTAAAAATTCAAGTTATCAGTTATCTGTAATCGGTTATCATTATTTTTTATTTCTTTTGTGATTTGATTATTAGGATTTGATTCGAAATTCGACTCTTTCCATCGAAAGAGCCTTCCGTGGCGGCCTTC
>LCPX01000007.1:0-2309 GCA_001003855.1 Candidatus Moranbacteria bacterium GW2011_GWE1_49_15
ACGGAATATAACATCCTCTTTCTATTCATCCAGAACACTTTCCTTTTGGCGATCTGGATATACAGTTTTCTGATCTGGGTGGATTATTATCTGGATATCTGGGTCATCACCAGTGAAAAGATAATCAACATCGAGCAGAAGGGATTGTTTCTTCGCAGGGTGAGTTCAGCCAAATACGAAAAGATCCAGGATGTCACGGTGGAAGTCACCGGGTTTTTGCAGACCGTCGTCAATTTCGGGGACGTGCGCGTCCAGACGGCAGGAGAATTGGAAAACATAGTTTTCAGAAGGGTCAGTGATCCGTATGAGGTGAAGAATCTTATCGCGAAAATCCAAAAGGAAAAAGAAGTGAAAGGAATGGACGCCTTCGGCGAGATGATCAAAGAAAAGGCCGGGAGCAAGTCGGTTTAGGACTACCAAGGATTATCCTAGAAGTTTTAAATACGGGTGGACGTCGAAACAAAAACAAAAATTTTCCGAAAAGCACTGCCCATGCTCATTGTGACGGTGCTTTTTGTTTGGGCGGGGAATGTGCTTGGGGAGAATTCAGATGGCGAGAATCGCAAAGGCTTGGTGATAAATGAAGTATTGATTAATCCGGACGGCAGTGACAATAAAGAGGGCGATGAATCGTCATATGAATGGATTGAATTGAAAAATTTATCACGAGAATCTATAAATGTTGGATTGTGGGAAGTAAGGATGGGAATATATGTACCGCTTAACCTTTTGAAATCCCCGATTCCTCCGGGAGGTTTCATTTTGATATATGCAGGCAAGGGAGAAAACAGAAATCTTGATTTTTCAGAAAATAACACGGCCCATGTTTTTATGAATAAGAGTGGAAGTCAGTTAGGAGATAGCAAGGGAGACATATCACTGTACAGCAGTTCTTCGCATAACAAGGAGACTATTGTGGATTATGTTGTTTACGGATCCGAGCCGTCCAGTCCGACAAACCATAATCATGCGTTGGATGGAAGAATTTGGAAAAAAGATTCCTTCGTGGAAATTTCAGACAGTGGATATTCGATCGAGCTTAAGAGTAAGGAGAAATATGACGCTTCGGATTGGAAGCACGGAGCGAATGAAGGGGGGACTCCGGGAAAGGATAATTCTCCCGAGAAAGCAAACGATAAAAATTGCACTGATATATGCTCGGATGATGTGCGCATAAACGAGGTTCTTGCAAATCCAAGCGGAGAAGAAAGTAAGGATGAATTTATCGAGCTATATAATTCTTCTGATGAGGACATATGTCTGGGAGGCTGGAAGCTTTATGATCTTTCCCTTAAGGAAAGCTTTGAGAGCGATGGAATTGATAAGGGATATTTCCTGAAGACATCTGATTTTATAGAAGGCGAGGGATATTTGGTTATTAGGAGAGAGCGATTTAAATTCTCATTACATAACAGCGATGATGAAGCGGTTTATTTAAGGGATATGTGTGGAAATTTCATATTTGATACGGGAATATTTAATGGGTCTGGAATAGCAGAGGACTTTTCATACGGCTTTGACGGCGACAAGTGGAGATGGGGTGAAAGAAGCGAAGGGGAGAGGAATGTTTTTCAGAAAAATACGGAATCGAAATATTCGATTCCGGGAAAGGCGTATGTGGACGTTTATGCGGATTTCGAGATTAAAACCAAAAGCGGAGGGAAAAATCAAATCAAGATCACTTGGGATTTCGGGGACGGGCATAGGAGCTATAAAGCGAAAACCAGGCATAAATATGACAAGAAAGGAGAATATGTCGGAAGCGTCAAGGTGGTGGACGGTCCGGAAGTAACCGTCAAGGAGTTCAAGATAAAAGTCGGAAACTATCCGCACCCGGACGTCACGATAACCGCGATAAATCCCAATCCGGTCGGCAAGGACAGTGAATTGGAAACGATCACGATCAAAAACAAATCGAAAAAGAAGATAAATCTCCTGGGCTGGAGCATCGCGACCGGCTGGGATAAGTTGGTCAATCACCCGATCCGTGAAGATTTTGAGATAAAAGCCGGCAAAGAAAAGGATCTCACCCGCGAACATTCGGCGTTTTCTCTGAACAACAAAAAAACCAAAATAGAACTTCGCTATCCTGACGGGGAAGTCGCGTATAAGAAAAGATATAAAAACGAAGACGGGATAGAAGAAGGAACTGTGTATGAAAAGGTGGACGGGGAGTGGAAGTGGGTCGCTGATGCGACAAGTGAAAAGTCCATCAAGTCCATCAATCCTAATGAGGAAAAAGAAAATTTAAATCTTAATAATCAATCATTAATAATCGATAATGGCGTAGCCTTAGAGGATATCGGGAA
>LCPX01000007.1:2331-24604 GCA_001003855.1 Candidatus Moranbacteria bacterium GW2011_GWE1_49_15
AGAATCGGACGATCCGCAAGTTTTAGGAGCGCGGGCTCTTTGGGTTGATGAGAAAGGATTTTATCGCTTCGGACGTGATTACCAAGACCACCCGCATTACGCGATCGTTTTTGTAAAAAAGATTTCTTCAAATGCCAATGTCGGAATCAATCTTCTGCTGAATCATTTTTCAAAATAAAACCCCGACAGATTATGCTATCGGGGTTTGGATATTTTTTCTTCACGAAAGTTCCCATGGAGGGGAGAAGGTCTGGTTCAACATCCCCCATGCATTTACCGTCTTCCTCACATGATTAGTAAAGTTCAATCTACTTGAAACAGTTTGCTTGCATACTTTCTCCCTGAGGGAATTACGGTTATTTCTTTTAATGCATAAACCTTGTGAACGCCAACATATTTACAAAACAATTTCGCATGAAACAGATCACCATGCTTCAAGGATAGTATAAGGGCCCCCAAGTCCTTATCCTTGGAATTGTCCTGTATTAAAACAGTTTCGTTTTTTTTGTCGGTCGCTAAAATGAATAATATTTCACTGTTAATGTCATTGGAAAATAATATCGTACTATGCCCAACGTTCTGTACCATTAATGGCTCGTCCGTGGCGTAGGTACCGCTCCCAGATAACGTAGTTTGAATCCAAAAAAATGCAATAATACAAAGTGATAAAACGACCATTTTCATTGTAATCCTCCGTTTATCTTAAGTTGTGAAAGAACTTTCCTCCGACAAAACTGCGACAATCGCAATCTTGATAAGAGGGGCAAGAAATTTTCCTTGCCCGAAAAGCCTAGTCGTAATAAACAATCGTCACGACCAGGGCGTTGCCAAGGGAGGACTGAAGAACCTGGACGACTTCCTTGTCCTTCATGAACTCGTTGATCTTTTCTTCAAACGAGTCCCACCCGAAGGTGTCCGGTATGGACGTGAAAATCTTCACCTTCCGGACAGGCTTGGATTTCTCCTTGCCTTTACGGTTGCGAAGGTTTTCGGATTCGTTTTTTGGGATATGGCTGTAATCAACCTGCGGCATGGGTACCCTCCTTGTTAAGGGTTGAAAGAACTTTTCTCCAACGGAACTGCGACTATCGCGATCCTGATAAGAGGGGCGAGGAAGATTTATTAATCTCCTCGCCCTTTGCACTTGCGACGGGATGGGCCATAACCCCATTGCCATCGCTTCTGTTGCCAGGCCGAGTGCGCTTCGGCCCCGAATCCGATTCAGAGCCCCTGGTTTTCCGAAAGAGGCCTGGAAACAATCCTAAGCTCTTCCAGTCGATGCCATCCGGTGTAGCAATAATATCCGTTGATTATCCCTGAGCAGAAAATAACAGGCTTATTACCAACCGAATCCAGAAGATTTCTCAGACTATTGAGATCATGAGAAAAATCGATCGCCATAATGTCATATGAAGATAATTCTTCCGGTTTGAAATTAAAGAAGCGTTGATCTCGGTCGATCGGACTCCAATACCAGTCGCGATCTTCACGATCGGATGCCTCAATGATTTCAATCGGACCATAAATTTTTTCTAGGTCCGTGATGGCGTCTTTGAACCAGGACTGTTCTTTGTTCAAGAACAGCCACACTTTTTTCATCAAAATCTCCTTTCTATAAAAAGGAACCTTCTCCTGAAAGACTGCGAACCGTTCGCAATCTTTATAAGAGGGGCAAGAAAATAGTTTCATTTCCTTGCCCAATATTATTTAGCTAGGCCTTTTTCGGAACCCCAAAGCTCCTGCAATGAGGTCGCTATCGATGTCCGCTTCTAATTCATAGCGGAGTATCCCGGCGTTTTCGGTGAATCTAACAGTCACATTTTGAAGTTCCTTGGTCCTGATTTTTTCAAGGATAACTTCAAATTTCATCAAGTCGTCCCGATCGCTCCATTCTATTCTCATTCCGGATCTCCTTTTGTAGTTAAAGAACACTTTCTCCAACAGAACTGCGATAATCGCGATCCTGATAAGAGGGGCGAGAGGATTTGTTAATCTCCTCGCCCGAATTTTTACTCAATCACCTCCTTTTTGTGTTGCTTGGCATGGAATTGCTCAAGCAGTTTGACAGCGGCGTCCCAGTCTTTGTTTTCGACCCAGCCGAACGGAATTTCGATTCCGTTCATTCTGGCCGGAACGATGTAACCGTCGAAAATCCAGTGGAGCGCCTTGGCATGATGCCCCCCGACTTCCGAGGCGTCCGTGCAAACCACAACGGGAACGCCTGAGGAAATCGCCTGAAGGACTACCAGGATTCCGGATGGAGGAGTAGGCTCATCCGTCAGCTTGACAGCCAGATGGAACATCATGTCAGTAATGATTCCGCCGCCGTTATCCTTAGCATCCCTGATGATGGCGAACAACTCCTCGTTCGCACATTGGGCACTAATTGGATCCCTGAGGTTGCGACCTTCTTTCCAATTAATATCATTGAAAGACTCTATCGATCCTTCCAAGACATTTTTCGGAATACCAACCTCATGGTTATTTGCCCTGATGGCTTCTTGCGCCTTTTTGATTTCTGCATACTTGTCCTCAACGATGTAGATTTTCATAGTCGGCTCCTTTTGAGATGATTGAGTTTTGAAAGAACTTGTTAAGTGATTGTCCCTTTGGCATTTCATCTTAACAGCCTATTATACTCCCGGATTAGTAAAATGTCAATAATTAGCGTCAAGTGGTCAAGAATGCAAAAGGTAGTAAAATCAATAAATCGCCTAAAATAAGCAAAATATTGACAAATTATGCCAATATGATATACTATATATGTTGACGATAAATATCGACATAGTTAAGTTATAAAGTTCATAAAGTGGCAAGTTTATAAAGTTTTACTAAGGAGATATGGAGATTAGGCAGGTCTTGGAACAATTCGGACTCAACGGCAGGAAGGCGGACGTGTATCTGGCCGCTTTGGAATTGGGAAGCGCTTCGGTCATCGACATTTCCAAGAAAGCCTCCGTCAAAAGGACGACCTGCTATGACATTTTGCAGGATTTGATGCGCGACGGGCTCATTTCGGAAACGGTCAAAGGCAAAAAGCGCCTTTTCGTAGGGGAAGAGCCGGAAAAGATCCAAAGAAGCCTCAAAAACAGGGAAAGATTGTTCTCCGAGATCCTGCCCCAATTGCAATCGATCCACAACGTCCGCGGTTCCAAGCCTAAGATAAGGTTTTATGAGGGCAAGGAAGGCCTGAAAGAGGTATATGAAGACACTTTGAAATATAACGGGGAGATCTTGGGGTTTGCGTCATATGACGTGATCAACACGCTCGGGCTGGATTGGGCTGACGAATATCTGAAAAAAAGGATAAAAAAGGGGATATATGTCAGAACGATTGTCCCCGGTGAGAAGGAGATGCTGAAAAATTTCGTGGAAAAAGACCAGGCACAAAGAAGAATGACCAAAGTCATAGACCCCAAGAAGTATCCCTTTTCGATAGAAATAAACATCTACGGCCATAACAAGGTCGCGCTGATGTCCGCCAAGGAGGAAACGGGACTCATCATCGAAGGCGCGGAGATCCATAACACGACGAAGCTCCTTTTCCAGCTGGTCTGGGATCTACTTCCTGAAATCCCCAAAGATCGGACGAAACTGGCGTAATCACAACAAAAAAGTTGTATATTTCTTGCCATGGCGGTATTTATACAACATCTTTTAAGGGGGATTTGTGTAGTGAAAAGAAAAACCCCGGCAGACGATGCTGTCGGGGTTTTTGCGTCGATGCACATTTCACCTTTTCCGGAATTTTTCGTATTGGGGGTTTTTCAGGAAAAATTCTTCTCTTTTTTTATCCGCTAGTTTAATTCCTGCTATAAAGATCGTCGTGATTATAGACGCGGTGGGAATTATGAGCACCATAGTTACAATAAGTGCTTTGATACCGTCCGGTATGGGTAGCGGCAATAGATATTGGTTGTAGAAATAAGCTACTAAAAGGGAGCTAAGTGCCACAACCGTAAAGACGGCGGCAAGGGCCACTACAGGTATAGCGTTAATTGTGCGCATGGCAGAAGATTGTTTCCAGATTTTTTCAAATTCATCGTATTCTGCATGGCAGAACTTCCTACCCATTGGTTCCATTTCCCCGCACTCGCTGCATTTTTCCTTGAGCGGGGTTGCGCAATGTCCGCAAAAATCCGGACCGGTTGCTTCCTTTTCGCATTTAGGACAAATCATGACGATACTCCTTCAGTTGTTTAAGGATGGAAATGTCACATCCAGCCCGAAATCATTTCGGAAAAATCACGAAAAATTCATTCAGTCCACCCTGACTTCCTTTGTTTGCAAACCTGTAAAGACTGATTCGGTCTCCAATATTCAAATGGGTATTCGACGGAACTATCGCATTGAAAAGGGTGGTGTCGTTGATTCTTAGTACGAAAGCCGAAGTAAATCCCAACTTCGGAATTTCTTGGGGCTCGGACACCATGACAAACGTCTCCTCGGCTTGGATTTCCGTCAATCTGTTCCCGAATTTTTGTAAAGCCTCGATTTGGTTTTCTATTTGTTGCTCTTTCGGAACATCGGGACTGCAACGGTCTAGGATGGCAATGATCATTATGGCGCAAGTAAGATAGATCAAGAACCTTGCTATGAGTCTTGAGATGTACGAAACAAGCTTTAAAATGCACGAAAATATCCTTTTCACGTCCATGGCGACCTCCTTCGGCTACGGGTTTAGTTTAATTTTCAAGGTCCAGGTTCCTGATTGATAGAACAGGGGATATTAGCAGTAAAACAGTAAAAAGTCAATAATAAGATACGAAATATTTCCTAAAATAAGCTAAAATAAAGAATAATCATAAAAATTCATCAAAAATATTGACAAACGGTATACTTTAGTATAATATAAAGTTGTCGCCCTGAGCTTGTTTCAGGGTCTCGGGTTAACAGATGCTGAAATAAATTCAGCAGGGCATATCAAAACTATGGACAAGGACTTAATTAAATTATTGGAAAATTCAGGCTTCACTGAAAAAGAAGCGCAGGTGTATCTGGCGCTGCTTGAGCTTTCCCAGGGAACCGTCACGCAAATTTCCAAGTTAACCGGACTTAAAAGACCCATCATTTATGTTGTCCTTGAGGGTCTTATTAAAAGAGGATATGTGAGTGAAATTCCAGAGCGGAAGATAAATACCTATCATTCGATGGATCCATCTGTCATATTGAAAAAGTTGCAATCGGGTGCGAAAAATTTCGCCGAGATGTTGCCGATTCTCCGAACCTTGGGGAGCAAGGGAAAGAAGAGACCGAAAATCGTCTATCATGACACAAGAGAAGGAATATGGAACATATATGAAGATATAGTGGGCGTGGACGACGCTTTCTTCGTGTCTTCGTATCACAGGATAGATAGGCATTTTCCAGGTGCCGTTGATTTTTGGATAGATGGTTTGAAAAAAATGAAGTTGGACTTGAAAGCTAGGCATCTCATGGCAGACATTCCCGAGGAGAGGAAAATCGCGCAAAAAATCGTCCAGGTGAAGGGGCAGCACGTCAGGGTCCTTAATGATATAAAGGATATAAGCATCGACTTCACTTTTTATAAGAATAGGATTGCGATAACCTCGTTGGGAGAGGAGCCTTTCATGGTCGTCATCGAATCCGACGAGGTCGTTAAGTCTCTGAAGCCGATTTTTGAAATCGCCTGGGAGAAGGGAACGGAAATCAGGAAAGATAAAGATGATCGTGACAAAAATCCTTCCCCTGAAATTCCCAAAGGCCGCACTAGGTTGGCATGAGCCATATGAGTCATTATCTTTTTTCCTTGAAATGCCCGTTCTACGGTGCTAGTATTGGTTAGAGGCGTAAAATCTAACATCTAGAACTTAAAAATATGTCAGGACATAATAAGTGGTCGGGGATCAAGCATAGGAAAGGGGCGCAGGACGCCAAAAGGGCGAACGTCTTCACCAAATTCGGACGGCTGATTTCGATCGCGGCGCGCGAAGGCGGGGGAAATCCTGAATCCAACGTGAAGCTCAAATTCGTCATCGACCAGGCCAGAAAGGTGAATATGCCCAAGGACAATATTGAAAGGGCGATCAAAAAGGGGACCGGAGAATTGAAAGACGGAGCTCAGATCGAGGAGGCTCTTTATGAAGGATATGGACCGGGCAACATCGCGATGCTGATCAAATGCGCGACCGACAACAAAAATAGGACTGTAGGAGAAATCAAGGCTGTGCTCAACAAACTCGGCGGCAAACTGGTTCCGGAGGGAAGCGTGAGCTTTTCTTTCAGGCAGATGGGAAACATCGATGTGGTCGTGGGGGAAAGGGATCCGTATGAAGTCGAATTGGAGGCGATCGAAGCCGGAGCGGAGGATACGATATATTCGGACGATATGCTAACGGTTTACACCAAACCGGAAGACCTTTGGACGGTCAAAGCCGAGTTGGAAAAGAAAAACCATGAAATTGACGGAGCTTCTTTGGTTTATATGCCGATGCAGAAGATCGAGATCGACCAGAACACCAAATTGGATTATGAAAATATGCTGGAAAAACTAGACGATTTGGATGATGTGCAGGAAATTTACGATAACCTGTAGGTTATCGTAAATTTCGAGTTGAAAGTTCTTAAAGTTTATAAAGTTCATAAAGTGGGGAAAATTCAAAATTTTTGCAGCAAGCTTATCCTATGAGGACAAAATTAAAAATTAAAAATTCCACAAAACCCCTCAGGGTCTTGGGAATAGATCCCGGAACCGCTATCGTGGGCTGGGCCGTTTTGGAGGAACAGGAAGGGAAATTGAAATCCGTCGCTTATGGGCATATAAGCACGCACAAGGATAACCCTACGGCGCACCGTCTTTTGGAGGTGGCCGTGGATATGGAGGAAATAATCAGGAAATATGAGCCGCACGAGGCCGCGGTGGAAGACCTTTTTTTCTTTAAGAACGCCACGACTGTCATCAAGGTGAGCCAGGCTCGGGGCGCCATACTCTTGACTTTGGAGAAATTAAGTGTTATAATTAGTGAATATACGCCCCTTCAGGTGAAGCAGGCGATTACCGGATACGGAAGGGCTGAAAAAAGCCAAATGCAGCTCATGGTAAAGAATATATTGAAACTAAAGGAGATTCCCAAGCCGGACGACACCGCGGACGCCATCGCCATCGCGCTTTGCCACTTAAACAGCCGTAAAATAAGGCAATTGCGGAATTAACGAATTAACGAATTAACGAATTAACGGATTTGGATTCCAATGCGTTAATCCTTTAAGCTGTTAATGGATAATAAGTAATTTCTTCCGAAATTTATGGAAAACATCAGTCCGATCATAAGCTATTTCATCCGGCAAGGGGTGCCTTTGGACACCGTCATCATGCTTTTCATGCTGCCGATCATCGTGACCCTGATCGCTTTTTTCCGCCAAGTGGTCGGGATCAAAGCCTTCGGTATCTATACACCCGCCATCGTCACCTTCGCTTTTTTGGCGATCCCGCAGCTGCGCTACGGGGTGGTGGTTTTCGTGACCGTCATCATAGTCGGAATGCTCATGAGATATCTGCTTAAGAGACTCAAACTTCTGTACCTTCCGAGAATGGCTATAACCCTTTCCATAGTGGCTTTTTCCATCCTGCTGCTTCTGGCCATGGGCGGTTGGATGCAAAGGACCGGGCTTGCGGCCGTTTCGATTTTTCCAATCCTGATCATGGTCACATTGGTTGAGAAATTCGTGGGAACCCAGATCGAAAAAGGAAACAGGACGGCTCTTCTTTTGGCTTTGGAGACCTTGGCCATTTCCATAGTCGGCTTCTACATAGCCAGCTGGACCGGACTTATCAAATTCATCGTGGTCTACCCCTGGGTCATATTGGCGACCATACCAGTCAACATCTTTTTGGGGAAATGGGACGGGCTTCGGATTTCCGAATACGTAAGATTCAGGGATGTTTTGAAAAACATGTAAGAGGAATGGATAATTAAGGATATGTGGAATGCTGACACTTCTCAAAAATAGGAAAAAATTGCTGGGGATGAATGCGAGGAATCTCGATTACGTCCGTCCTTATAATTTGAAAAAATCCAAACTTGTCGCCGACGACAAGATTTTAAGCAAGCGAATTTTAAAAAAAGCGGGCCTTCCCGTGCCTCGGCTCATCGCCAAAATTAGCAATAACGAGGAGTTGGAGAAATTCGATTGGGCGGGACTTCCTGCGAGTTTCGCTCTCAAGCCCAACCGCGGATTCGGGGGCGAGGGGATAGTCGTCGTTTATGGGAAAAAGAAAGGACGCGAGGACGCCTGGGTGAAAGCCAGCGGAGACATCATCACCGTCGACGACCTCAAAAACCATATCCGTAACATCATCGACGGCACCTATTCTCTTTCCAACACGCCGGACGTGGCTTTTTTTGAAGAAAGGCTCACTTTGCTCAAGCTTTTCAAGCCGTATTCCTTCAAGGGGATTCCGGATATCCGCGTCATCGTGTTCAACAAAGTTCCGGTCATGGCCATGCTGCGCCTTCCGACCAAGGAATCCGGAGGCAAAGCCAATCTGCACCAAGGGGCCATTGGAGTCGGAATAGACCTGGCTACCGGAACCACCACCACGGCGGTTCTGGGAAAAGGCAGGCACATCGAATACGTACCCAAGACCAGGCTCTTGCTTTCCGGAATAAGGATCCCTTATTGGAAGGATATCTTGAAATTTTCCGTGCAGGCCCAGGAAGCTTCCGGACTCGGATTTTTGGGAGCGGACGTGGCGATCGACAAGGAAAGGGGTCCGGTGTTTTTGGAACTCAACGCGCGTCCCGGCCTTTCGATCCAGATCGCCAATTTGGCGGGGCTCAAGGAAAGATTGGAAAGGGTGAAGGGAATCAAAATCAAGACGCTCGAGAGGGGGATCCGCGTCGGCATGGATCTTTTCGGAGGGGAGATCGAAGAGGAAGTGGAGGAAATTTCCGGAAAGAAAGTGATCGGGGTCATCGAGAAAGTCAAAGTCATCGGAAAGGACGGCAAAGAGGCGGAAGTTGAAGCCAAGATAGACACCGGAGCCGGACTTACGGCCATAGATTTCGATTTGGCGCGGCAACTCGGTTTCGAGAAGACCGTCGAGGAGTATCAGAAGCTCGATGTGGACTATGAGAAAATAAAAGACCTTGAAAAAGCCGAGAAGGAAGATGTGCTCAAGGGTATCCCCGACATAGTGGATACGGCCATAATCCATTCCTCGCACGGAACGACATTGAGGCCCATGGTGAGGATAAGTTTCGTTCTGGACGGATTCGTCATTCCGGCCAAGGCTTCGATAATAGACAGATCCCATTTGGAATATCCCATGATAATCGGAAAAAGGAACCTGGGAAGGTTTTTGGTGGACGTGAACAAATAGGGCGGACATCACCGCTCTTTTTCATGCGCAGATGTAATCATTAAGGCTGAATCTGAATATGAAAAAAGCACTTATTTTATTCGGGAGCTCCGATTGGAAGAAGAAGGACATCCTTTCGGATGAGAAATATCGCGAAGCTTATGAATATCTGTATACCTTCGCTGAAAGCAGGGGCCTCGATCTTTACAGGGCGTCTTACGATTGGTATGACGCCAAGAAGAAATTGTTCAAATACGCCTGGACCTTCAAGGACGGGAAATGGAAAAGGGTCAAGAGGCTCAAGCCGGATATAGTTTACGACAAGGCCAAAAGCTCCGTCGACGCCTATTATATCAAGAGCTTGATAAGGATGGACTATACCTTGGTTAACCATCCGGAATTCACGCATTTTGTAAACAACAAATATCTCGCCAGCCTGATTTTTCCCGATCATTTCAAGAAATATTACAGGGTCGACAGCAGCGAAGATCTGCTGAGGGTCAGGGATGAGATTTCGAGCGACAAGGTAGTGCTCAAACCCATAAAGGGAAGCGGAGGCGAGGGAGTAGAAATCTTGAACGACAGGGAGATGGACGATTTCGAGGTGAATAACACTTTGATCGCCCAGGAATTCGTCGACAGCTCATCCGGAATAGAAGACATCGTAAGCGGAGTGCATGATCTGAGATTGGTTTTCGTCAACGACGATCTGGTTTACAGTTATGTCAGGGAACCGGCCGCAGGATCGCTCTTGGCGAACGTTTCCAAAGGAGGGACGATGAAAATCGTGGAAAAGCACGAGCTCCCGCCAAGCGTTTTCGGGATAATCGAAGACGTCCAGGAAAAGTTTTCGTTCTACCACCCCAAGGTTTATACGATAGACCTTATTTTCGACGAGAACCAAAAGCCCTGGATAATCGAATTCAATACCATGCCAGGCATCTATTTTTCACCGGGCCAGGAGAAGTGGAGGGACAGGATGTATGAGTCCTTGATCAATATGCTGAAAAATGAAGCTTAGGCAAAAGAGCACGTTTTTTGCGGAAACCGGGATGCCCGGACGGTTGAAGGATATGCCCCGCGGGCGCGTAAGAACTTAAGAAGAGAAGATTATGGGAAAAGTCAAAAAGACCGGAATAACCGAGGAGATAATCGGGGCCTATGAGAAAAACATGGTCCACATCCCGCTGAAGCAGATGGGGCATTTTTTCACAAGGGCGCACCGCATCACGAAAAAGAAAAAACATGCCGACATTGTGGCCGGGAATTTCGTCCTAGCAAGGCCGGCTAAAATAAGAGGGGAAATCGAAGCGCTCAAGAAAAACGAATTCAATCTTCCCCTTAAAAAGCCCAAAGCCAAAAGGAACCGGCTCAGGAGGGAACTTTACGAAAAAAATCCGAGGCTCGGCGTATTGAACGAGTTGATCCTGGATCTTTTTTACATCAAATCGCTCTCGCTTGAATCTTATATGCGAAAGGAGTTCCGGGAAGCTTCGGACATACTCAGAAAAGAAGACCTGCGGTCGCTGTATCTGCAGATAGGGACGCTGAGGCATGACAGTTCGTATGCGATAAATTCCGTTTTCATGTTGAAGCATTTGGGTATCGAAAAAATAGACCAAGAAGCGGTGGCGATATTGAAGGACTATTATTTCGACGGAGATTTGAATATGGAAAGGAAGATACCGGCCTGGGAGTTCGGGTCGCTCGTATACAGCCTTACCCATGTCATAATCGCGGATTCGGAATATTATCAAAGGACTGCCGCGGGACACGGATGGATATTGGACTACTTCGCCAAGAATGCCGAGCTCATAATGAAGGAGGCGACCGTCGACATGGTTTCCGAAGTCGCGCTTTGCTATAAGCTTTGCGGGAAAGAGAAAGAGTATGGGAAAGCCGTGGAGAAATTCAAATCGTTCCTGTTGGAATTTTTCGACAGCGCGAAACTCGAGGATATCGGATATCTGGTCAAAAAAGAACATACCAACAGCATCCTGATGATTCTTTTTTCCGAAAATAAGGGTTGGCACAGAGGTCCGGATCTATCTGGGCATGAGTTTTTCACAAAACAAGCATAAACAGTTAATCGTCAAAAAGCATGTATAGGGAATTATCAAAAAAAGAGGCGCAAGACATAAAACACGGGGGTTTCAGGTCTTTCATCGGGAAGGCGTTGGAAATCGGCGTTAGGGTCGAGGTTCATGGGGAATTCGGAAAGCTTTTGAAATTGTCGCACGGAGAAGAAAGCCTGTATTGCCTGGAAGGCAGCATACCGGTGTCGAAAAGGTTGGGGAATTACACCAGAAACAAGGAACTGACCAAGATCATTTTGGGCGACGCGGGAATCAGCGTGCCCAGGGGTATTTTGGCCGAGAGCTTGGAAGAAGCCGAGGGGAAGATAGAGGAGCACGGGCTGGGCTTCCCGCTGATCGTGAAGCCGCTCGACGGGACGGTCGCCAGGGGAGTTACTTGGGATATCAATTCCAAGGAAGAACTCGAAAAAGCGGTGGGTTTTTTCAAAGAAGCGCAAACCCAGTACGGCTATAAGAATGATTTTTTAGTGGAGCAGATGGCCTTGGGCGACGAATACAGGGTGCTGATATTCGACGGGAAAGTCGTGTCCTGCGTGAAGAAAGTTCCGGCGAGCGTCGAAGGGGACGGGATCCACACGGTGGCGGAACTTATAGACAGCTTCAATAAGGGCAGGCTCGAGGGATTCGGGATACGGATAGACGACGTGGTCAGTAAAACTTTGGATTCGAAAGGGCTTTCCTTGGAAACGGTTCCGGAAAAGGGCCAGGTTTTGAAATTGAGGAACAATCTCAATATGTCGGACGGAGGCAGGTCGATAGACTGCATGGAGGAGATGCATCCATATTTCAAAGACATAAGCGAGAGAGCGGCCAAATTGCTCGGTTTGACATACGGGGGATTGGATCTTATCACCGCCGACATATCCGATGAGCATGAAAAATACGTGATTTTGGAAATAAATCCCAATCCATATTACAACATGAACGAAAAACCCCTCGTCGAAGGAAAGGGCGTGGATTTCTCTTTGATTTTGTTGAAAAATATTTTTCCGAAATTGGCCCTTTGAAATCCAGAAAGGGAATTGAAAATCGGGGCCGTTCGTTTTTTAACGCTTGAAAAATAAAGGGATACGTGTATAATATATCTGCCTTAAATCAAAAAGGACCTTTTGGATTATAAAGCCAAAATAAGCTATAATCCAAGCAAGGATAATATTCTATCGTTAAAAAATGACACAAATTTTTTCACCAAACGGTTCGGGAGATTTCAAAAAAAGTCCCAAATTCAAATTCAAACCGGATCTCAATTGGAAGAAGGTCTTCAAGATCCTGGCGATATTGGCCGGAGCAGGAGTCGTGGCGGTGGCCGGAGTCTTCATCTATTTCGCCAAAGACCTGCCGGCACCCGGAAAGGTCAACAGCCGGGTGGTAGTGGAATCCACCAAAATATATGATCGCACCGGACAAACCCTTCTTTATGAGGTGCATGGGGAGGAGAAGAGGACCTTGGTTTCGCTGAGCGAGATTCCGGACACGGTAAAATATGCCACTATAGCGCTGGAAGACCAGGACTTTTATAAACATCACGGAATCAAGATAACTTCGATCATAAGGGCCGCCCTCAAAGACTTTCTTGAAGGAGGAGCCGCCCAGGGCGGGTCCACCATCACCCAGCAATTCGTGAAAAAAGCCCTGCTTACGGACGAGAAGGCGCTTACCAGAAAAATCAAAGAAGCTATTTTAGCTATCGAGATAGAGCAGAAATTCGAAAAGGATGAGATTTTGGAGATGTATCTCAATGAAATCCCCTACGGCTCCAATGCTTATGGAATCGAGGCGGCTTCGCAAACTTTCTTCAATAAGCACGCCAAGGAGCTCACTTTGGACGAGGCGGCCATTTTGGTTTCGCTTCCCCAGGCCCCGTCGCGCTATTCGCCATATGGTTCCTATACGGAAAGGCTCAAGGCCAGGCAGGAATTCGCTTTGGACAAGATGGCGGACATCGGATATATAACGAAAGAGCAAGCTGAGCAAGCCAAGGCGGTGGACGTTTTGGCCAAGGTTTCGGCCAAGAGGGAGGATATCAAGGCCCCTCATTTCGTCATGTATGTCAAAGAATATCTTGAAAACAAATACGGGGAGGATGTCGTCGAACAAGGAGGGCTCAAGGTTTACACCACGCTCGATTGGGATAAGCAGCAGATAGCGGAGAAGGTTTTAGTCGAGCAGGTTGAGAAAAACATGAAGAACTGGAACGCTTCCAATGCTTCACTTGTGGCCATCGATCCGAAAACCGGGCAGATATTGACCATGGTCGGGAGCAAGGATTATTTCGACAAGGAAATAGACGGACAGGTCAATGTGGCCCTGAGGGATCGCCAACCGGGATCCTCCTTTAAGCCGTACGTGTACCTCACCGCTTTCACCAAGGGATATTCGCCCGAAACCGTGATTTTCGACGTCGAAACAAATTTCGGTACCGGAGACGAGGATTACAAGCCGCAAAATTATGACGGTAATTTCAGGGGCCCCATCAAGATGAAGGAAGCTCTTCCGCAGTCCTTGAACATTCCGGCGGTCAAAGCGTTGTATCTGGCCGGGGTCAAGGATTCCATCATGATGGCCAAGAGACTGGGGATATCGGGGCTCAACCAGCCCGATAGATACGGCCTTTCCTTGGTTTTGGGGGGAGGGGAAGTCAAGCTTCTTGACCATGTCAGCGCGTTCGCCACTTTAGCTAACAAAGGGGTGCGCCAGGAAAAAGCGGCCATAATGAAAATAGAGGACAATAAAGGTAAGATACTCGAAGAATATAAGGAGCGGCCGGGAGAGAAGATAGTGGATGAAAAATATGTCGCCATGCTTGACCATGTCCTTTCGACCAACGAATACAGGGCGCCGGTTTTCGGCGAGAGCAACAGGCTCCGCTTCGACGACCGCCAAGTCGCCGCCAAAACCGGAACCACCAACGAGTTCCGCGATGGTTGGACGATGGGATACACCCCGGGCTTGGCCGTGGGAGTTTGGGCTGGAAACAATGACAATACCGCCATGAAGCCCGGAGCCGATGGATCGATTATCGCCGCCCCTATCTGGAGGGCGTTCCTGGATCAGGCGCTAAAAAATTCCGCCAAGGAGGATTTTCCCAAATATGAAAAGGAAGACATAGAGAAGCCGGTCCTCAACGGCAAGCTCGACGTCAAAAAAGACGTGGATGTGTGCAAGATTCCGGACGCCGACAAGGATAAGAAATATTGCCTGGCCAACAGCTATTGTTCGTCCGACGACAAGGACGAGAAGGATTTCGCCAACGTGCACAACATCCTTTATTACGTGAAGCTGGACGATCCGAGAGGCGAATATCCCAAGGATCCGGAAAAAGATCCTCAATATGACAATTGGGAGGAGGGGGTCGAAGAGTGGTATGAAGACAACAAGGAAAAAGATACCGTTTTCGGAAAACCTCCGGAGGACAAATGCGAGCAGGATGATTTCGAGGACAATCTTCCCAAGGTGACGCTTTCCGTGAAGAAATCTTCCGATGTCCAGCTGTCCATCAGCGCCAAAACGGACGCACCGTATAAAGTGAAAAGCGTGAAATTCAGCGTGGACGGTGACAGCGTCGGCTCGATGAGCAGCAGCCCTTATTCCGTGTCTTGGGCGATACCCCTTGAAAAGGCCGGTTCGAGCGTGGAGGTGAAAGTCATCCTGGAGGATAAGAACGGCAACGAAACCAGCGACAAACAATCAATAAGCTTATAGACACATGATCGCAAAACTGAAAGGAAAAATAGATTTCATCAAGGAATCCTACGCAGTGGTGGAGGTCGGCGGGATAGGGTATAAGGTTTTCGTCACCGCTTACACGATGGGAAAAGTCGCCGGTCTTGAAAACGCCGAATTTTACATCCACACCCACGTGAGGGAGGACGTGTTGGCGCTTTATGGGTTCCTCTCATTGGACGAATTGGAGATGTTTGAACTGTTGATTTCCGTTTCGGGAATAGGCCCTAAGGCTGGGTTGGGGATCCTAACCATCGCCGATCCTAAGACCATCCGCACCGCGGTGGCCAACGAGGACGCTTCAATCCTGACGAAAGTTTCTGGGGTAGGGAAAAAGACGGCCGGCAGGGTCATCTTGGAGCTCAGGAACAAGATCGGAGATCTTCCGGTGCATGAAAAGCACGAAGTCGCCTCCGATTCCGACGCCCTGGAAGCTTTGGTGGCGATGGGATATTCCGTTTCCGAGTCGCGCGACGCACTGAAAGCCATTTCGAAAGACATTTCCGACGTCGGCGAACGCGTGAAATCGGCGTTGAAAAGTTTGGGAAAGAAAAAATAGTTAGCGTTATCGTCAACGCGACTGAACGCGAAAAGTATTTTGCGAATCCGCCTTAGCAGGCGGATTTTTTTGTGGTATAATGAAGGAAGAAATTTCTTTATTAAAATTATGTTCAAACAAAAACAAAAGGGTTCCGCTTTGGTCTTCGCTCTCATCATGCTTTCGGTCATGGTCGTGGTGGCGGTCGGATCGTTTTCCGCTTCGATGATCGACCAGGAGACCAGCAGCGACACGACCAAATCAGTTTCCGCTTTTCAAACCGCGGACACTGGGGTGGAGAAAGTTTCAGACAAGATAGTCAAAAATTCGGGGGTTCTTTTGACCAATGCCTCGATAGGCGCGGTATGCGAAAGCGGAAGCCTTTTCGTTACGGGATATGTGGACGCTGACAATAAAAAGAAATACAAAGTGGAGCTTCTGGATGGCAGCGGTGCCCCGTTGCCTTGCGCGACTGCCGTCACGAGCGACGTCGGGATCATGAAATCGGTAGGGGAATTCGGCGGGACGGTCAGGGCGGTAAGCGTTACCGTTGAAGGTGGGGTTGATTATTGCCCTACTGTTGATACAAGTACAGTAAAAACAGCTACTCTTCCTACTGGCAGGCGTGCGCTATCTTGCGCTACGGCATCCAATGGGAAAATATACTGTCTCGGAGGATCCACCGGCGCTTATCTTGATCAGATAGTCGAATACGACCCTTCCACTGACACCAGAACGATAAAAACAGCCGTTCTTCCCAGCGCCAGAGGAGGTTTATCCTGTGTTGCGGCATCCAATAATAAAATCTATTGTTTCGGGGGATACTCCGGCGGTGTTGCTTATACATCCCAAATAGTCGAATACGACCCTTCCACTGACACCAGGACGATAAAAACAGCCTTTCTTCCCAGTGCCAGGCAAAATTCATCCTGTGTTGCGGCATCCAACAATAAAATCTATTGTTTCGGAGGAATATCAGCCGCTGGCCAATTGAGTCAAATAGTCGAATACGACCCTTCCACTGACACCAGGACGATAAAAACAGCCACTCTTCCTAGTGTTAGAACTGCCCTATCTTGTGCTGCGGCTTCCAATAGTAAAATTTATTGTTTCGGGGGATTTGGTGGGACTTATCTTGATCAGATAGTCGAATACGACCCTTCCACTGACACCAGGACGATAAAAACAGCCGTTCTTCTTCCCAGTGCCAGGGGTTATCTCTCCTGTGCTGCGGCATCGAACGGAGTAATCTATTGCTTCGGGGGGTATAATGCTTCTTCCTCTTTCAATCATATAGTCGAATATTGCGGAGGTTAGCGGAAAGTATGCATTGTAAACGATTAGGCCGGGCATTGGCGCCCGGTTTTTTTATTGGGGAGATTCTGCTATTATGGGTTTACCCCCACACCTAATCAAATTTATAGTCCGTAAATTATGCTTTACGTGTATATGATAAAAAGCGAGAAGGATGGGAATTTGTATACCGGTTCGACGAATGATTTAAGAAGAAGGCTTTCGGAACACAATAAGGGTCTTTGTGAATCAACCAAAAATCGTATACCATTTAAGCTGATATATTATGAATCTTATGCTTCTGAAAAGGACGCCAGATCCAGAGAAAAGAATTTGAAATTAAGAGCCAATGCACTCAGTCAATTGAAAAGAAGAATAAAATATAGTCTAATTTGATTAGGTGTGGGGGTATATGGAAAAAACGACGAAAATAAGCGATTTTTTGGAAACCTTCTATAAGGAGGCTTTTTTGCAATCGGAAGAATGGAGGAGGTTTCAGGAGAGCGAAGGCAATAAGACCTACCATTTCGAGGAAATTTCCAAAGCAAAAGACAGGGACGTGGTCTTCAAATTCTGGGCCAATGTCGTCGAGCATACGCTTCCCGTAGTAGGAAAATATTTCTACGTTCCGCGCGGCCCGGTAATCCGGGGGAGGAAAGAGGTTAATCTGACCAGGGTGGACGACACGAAAAAGGCGCTGGCCTATCTTGTCTGGCTGGCCAAGGATAACGGGGCGGGCTGGGTGCGTTTCGATCCCAGAAGCGAGAAGGATTTGAATCTCATCAAAGAGGCTTTGCAAAAAATGTCCAAGGAAAAAAAGATTCCTCTTGAAAAAGCCCCGCATGATATGCAGCCGCAGGAGATTTTTGTCGTGGACATTTCAAAGCCGGAGGAGGAACTGCTTTCGGGAATGAAGTCGAAGACCCGTTATAATATCAGGTTGGCGGAGAAGAAAGGGGTAGTTATCAGTTATCCGCTATCGGTTATCGACAGGGAAAAATATTTGGAGGAATTTTTGAAACTTAACAGGGAAACAGCCGAGAGGGACGCCATCGTCACGCATCCGGATGAGCATTATCGCAAGATGGCGGAAGTTTTCCCGGAGGATATTTTTAGAATTTACGTGGCCCAGTATCAGGGGAAAACAATCGCGGCCAATCTGGTTGTGTTTTTCGAGGACACCGCGATATACCTCCACGGAGCTTCTTCCAATGAGAACCGAGACGCGATGGCTCCATATCTTTTGCAATGGAGGCAGATGCTGGACGCGAAAGAAAAAGGATGCAAATATTACGATTTCGGCGGAATGAAAACCAAAAACCCCGGTTCATGGGAAGGAATAACGAGATTCAAGACCGGGTTTTCACCCAAAACTGAACCGATCTTTTTCCCGGGGAGTTATGACATAGTCATCAGTCGTTGGAGGTATGATATGTATAGGGGATTACAATCCATAAAGGGATTTTTACGTAAAATACGGAGATAAATTGACCTAATCGCTCTAATTTCTGATTGATTTAAAAAATACTTTTGATTTAGGCATTTAGATTTGTTTAGAAATTAGGTTAATTAGTATAATTAGAAATTATTATGATGCATTATTTGAAATCGTTGGTGCCACAATGGATAAAAAACATCTACCATCTCTTCCAAGCGATCTTGGCTAATTTGATTTACGGTTTTCCAAGCAAGAAGCTCAAGGTCATCGGGGTGACCGGAACGAATGGCAAGACGACGACCGTGCAGATGATCGTCAGGATCCTGGAGGAAGCCGGAAAGAAAGTCGCCATGGCTTCTACGATCAATTTCAAGCTCGCCGAGAGGGAATGGGTCAACCAGACGAAATACACGACACTTTCACCGTTTTCCACTCAGAAATTCATCAAGCAAGCCGTGCAAGCGGGATGTGAATATTTGGTTTTGGAAACGTCTTCCCATTCATTGCACCAGTTCCGCGTTTGGGGGGTCGCCTATGATACCGCGGTGATTACCAATGTCACTAGGGAGCACTTGGATTATCATAAGACGATGAAGAAGTATCGCAAAGCCAAGAGGAAACTTTTCAAGATAACCGCGAAAAACAAGGGAGCCCTGATTGTGAACCTGGATATGGAAAACCCGCAGGAGTTCTTGGATTTCGATGTTCAGAAGATAGGATATTCTACAGGCCAAAGCGCGCTACAAACTAGCGGATACGAACTGCAAGCTATCGTTGCGCAGGATATCGAACTGGGAAGCCATGAATCCAGATTCAGGGTGGGGGAGGTGAACTTTCTTTTGCATATGCCAGGAAGATATAATATCGAAAACGCCCTAGCCGCGACCTGCGTGGCTCTCTCAGAAGGTATTTCTTTGGAAGATGCTTCCAGTGCCCTGGAAGAGATCAAGGGGGTTTCCGGCAGGATGGACAGGGTGCCGAACGAAAAGGGGATCGACATCGTGATCGACTACGCGGTCACCCCTGATTCGTTGGAAAAATTGTATTTTATCGTGGAGAATATGAGGAAAGGAGAGGACTCCAGGGTCATCGCCGTTTTGGGCTCCTGCGGGGAGCGCGACCGTGGCAAAAGGCCGCTGATGGGCAAGATCGTTTCAGAACATGCTGACTACGTAATCATCACGAACGAGGACCCATACTTCGAAGATCCGCAAAGGATCATCGACGAAGTTTTCGCCGGGGTAGTCAGGGGGGCGGATTACGATTATTCATCCGCTTTATCCGCGGAAGATATCGCGAAACTTGAGAAACTTAAAAAAATAGCGCCGAAAGTCGAAGGGGAAAATTGCTGGAGAGTCATGGACAGGCGCGAAGCCATCCGCAAGGCTTTGGAGATGGCCAAGGCGGGGGACATCGTGGTGGTGACTGGCAAGGGAGCGGAGGAGACGATGGCTATCGGAGACCAAAGGATTACTTGGAACGACAAGCAGGTGATTTTGGAAGAACTTGAAAAGCTTAAATAAAAATTTGTCATCCCGGACTTGATCCGGGATCTGTTTTTTATGAAGCAATATTGCGTCTACATCTTAACCAATAAAACAAATAAGGTTCTTTATATTGGTGTCACTGGAAATCTTCCTAAGAGAATTTATGAGCATAAAAATAAATCAGTAGAAGGATTTACTAAAAAATATAATTTAGATAAATTGGTGTATTTTGAACAAACGTCGGACGTTCAGAGCGCCTTAAGGAGAGAGAAGCAATTGAAGAATTGGAGAAGGGAATGGAAAATTGAATTGGTAAATAAAAACAATCCAAATTGGAAAGATTTGGATTGTTTTCTTTTAGATGCTGAATCAAGTTCAGCATGACAAGACTTTACTTCAAAAGATATATAAGCAGGTAAGTGAGGAATAATCCGTATATGGCTCCGACTATGACTTCGCTGATCCGGTGGCCCATGCGTTCTTTGAGGCGCGGGAATTTCTCCTCGATGTCCAATTGGCGGACCAACATGTTGAGGTATCTTCCTTGGTCACCCATGTAGACGCGCAAGCGCGCCGCGTCGTCGATGACGATGATGGCCAGCGCCACGGCGACGGTGAAGGCTCCCGAGGTGATACCGGCGTAATATCCGACCGAAGCCGCCAAAGAGATGATGAAAGCGGTGTGGGCGGAAGGCATGTGGCCGTGGGTCATGATATAACGGATGTCCCAGCCGTGGCGCAGGGTATAGAAGACGTATTTTGTTATTTGCACGATTCCACCGACCAGGATAGGAACGATGAAGATGTGATAGGGCTTCAGGAATTCCATATTTTTTATTTGATATTAATGCTTAGCCGTATTTTAGCATATTTTGACCCTTTAAAGAATATCTCCTAAGAAAGGGTATCTTTTGAATAAACCCACATTTGTATTATAATTGGTATATAATTAAGAATTAATCTGCGTATCTCCCGAAAAGGGCGGATATGTACAAAAAAATGAGCATAGGACTGATTTTGTGACGCTTTGGCTGGTCGGCGTGTATAACGGCTTGATCAAGCTGAAAAACAGGGTAGACGAAGCTTGGAGCGATATCGACGTGCAACTCAAAAGAAGATATGATCTTATACCGAACCTTATAAATACTGTCAAAGGATATGCCACCCATGAAAAGGAACTTTTTGAAAAGGTGACGCAGGCGAGAGCGGCCGCCATCAGCGCGGGAAACGTCCATGATCAGGAAAAGGCTGAGAATATGCTTACGGGAGCGTTGAAATCCGTTTTTGCGGTCGCTGAAAATTATCCCGACCTTAAGGCTAACCAGAATTTCTTGGAACTTCAAAGGGAGCTTTCCGATACGGAAAACAAGATCCAGGCTTCCAGGAGGTTCTACAATGGCAACGTGCGGGACTTCAACACCAAGATCGAGGTTTTCCCGAACAACCTCATCGCGAGCAAGTTGAATTTTTCCAAGAGGGAATTTTTCGAGGCGGATGAAGTGGAGAAGGAAAATGTCAAAGTGGAATTCTAAATAAAAACAAAAATTTACCCCGTGAAATTGCGCCCCAAGGCGCACCGCTCTGCGGATTCCACGGGGCAGGCAAAAAATGAGACAAACGTTTTTCCATGAACTCAGTGAGCTGGAAAAAAGGGAGAAAGAGGAAAAAAAGGAGCGGGTGGAGTTGTATCTGAGGAGCAGATCTGCCGCTCTTCGTGATTCTTTACCTTTGATATCGATAATACTCATCGTTATTTTTTCCATCGGAGCGGCCATGTATGCCGTTTATCTTTTTGTGGATCTTACCAGAATTAACGACGTCGCCAATGTGCATGTGACTAGCAACCTGAAGCTTGCCGCCAGGAACCTCCAAGGGAATGTTTTCAATGACCCGGAGAAGGGCATAGTCAATTGGATGCTACACCGGGACCAACAAAACGGTTTTGAAATCGCGCACCCTGAAAATTGGATCATGGGTTCGGACAGCAGCCATCTTTTCGAAATCAAAAAATATAACAGCCAACGGAGCGCGAACGAATCGTTAGCGGCCATCATCCATATAGACGAGTTGGAAAATCCGCAGGGGCTTGCCTTGGTGGAATTCGCCGCAGAAGAATCGAAATTCACGGCGTCCTCGCTCAAAAAGGAGACGCTCGGCGAAAAGGAAATAATCAGGACCGGAAAAAGAAGGGACGATTCGGGCTTGGCTTATAGCAAGATATATTGGCAGAGGGAGGGAAAAAATTATTGCCTCAAAGTCGTATACTATAATCAGAATAACAAGGAGGCGGAAAAGGACTTAAATAAGATAGTTTCAGAGCTTAAAATATTATAAATTATGGCTACCATATATAACCAAGCGGACAAGAATATGAGG
>LCPX01000008.1 GCA_001003855.1 Candidatus Moranbacteria bacterium GW2011_GWE1_49_15
TGAAATTCGAGATTTGCCCAATAAGCTAATTTCTTTTTCCTAATGCCTAGCTATTATAGCAGGGCGGGAAATTGAAATCAATGCTCCGGAGAGAGGGATTCTTAACAGGTTGCACACCTTTTTATCAACCATTGACAAAATATTAAAAATATGCTAAACTGCCATGTAAAATAAAAAATAGGTTTCCGTCAAAAGGCGGAGTGGCCAAAACAAATGACAGGGATTGGATCCCAAGGAGGAAGCATATGCGATTAAAATCGTAGCAGTAAGGAGGAAAAAGGTTGCCGCCTTCAAAGCAATAGGGCAACCAAGGGTTAAGAGCCATTCGATACTGTATGTAAGGGAAATCCTTCGGATTATGCCGAAGAGACAAAATCCTTGCAAGAACGGTTGAGAATGTCCCGGATCTGGCCCATCCGAAAGCTCCGCACCATGAAGTCCCGCGTATTCGTACGTCGGGACTTTTTTCTTTTTCCGGCCTATAAGCGGCGCAAAGATGTATCGAAGAAAGAGTCATGGTAAAAGTCCTTTTCCAAGTCAGGCGTTGAGAATTTCTTGCGAAGGCGGTGGTGCTATGCTGGAGTTTTTCAAAAAGCTATTGGGTGTGGATCTGAAAAGATTCCTGTATTTATTGGAAAAGGAAATTTCTCCTGAACTTCTCGTTTTGGAGACGGTACGGGCGAGGGTATTTTTAACAGTTTGCACACCTACTTATGAGCATTCGATGATTTTTTTCAAAAAAAGACTCCTGGCAGGGATTTTTGTTTGTCGGTAATCGAAAAATGTTGTAAAATATATCCATATGTAAATAATTTAAAATAAATGAAAAAAATCGCCATTATTTTGACTGTCCTGGTCATCTTATCGCTCACGAGCTTCCTGTTTTACAAGCAGTTCGCGGAAAATAAAAATGTTAATGAGGATGCTGGTGATTCGAAAATCGAAACAAGCGAGCCGGCTGACAGTAGCGTTGTCAAATTTGAGAATGGGATGGTTACTCCGGTTACTCCCCCCGCTCTTCCGACGGATGAAATGGAATATAAAAAAGAAGCGAGCGGCGACCCTGAACAGATTGTGGAGCCGAACGGAGAATTGCCGCAAATCGCTCCTTTGCCCGTCCTCTTGGAGGCGCAAAGTGAAGGGAGCGAATCGTCGCCCGGGGCTCCTTCCGGATCGGATACAACAGCAAATGGCGATATCTCTTTTCCAGCACCCCCGACGCTTGTTGAATAGATTGGAAATTTAATATTTTTAATTTTTCTCCATAAATAAAAATGAAAACCAAACTCAAAAAACTCTCCTATTGGGCCGGAGTGTCCGCAGTGGGAATCGTGCTGGGTCTTTCGCTCCAATTCACACGCGCCTGGGTGGAACCGACCGTAGCCCCTCCAGGAGGGAACATCGGCGCTCCGATCAACACGGGCAACGTAAGCCAGACAAAAAACGGTTTTCTTGGGGCGGTCGGAATGAAATCGACTTCGGGATTGGAAGTGGGTAATGCTGGAAATGCATATACATATCTGACTTTGCGCGACGACGAATCTCCCAACGGAGTCAAATATATCCATGCTAATTCCAACGTGGTCGGATTCCTCAATGGGGCGGGGAATTGGATAAATTATTGGGGCGATAACGGGGATTCTTACCAGGTGGGGAACGCCAATGCCAACGACGTATATATCCGTGCCGCAGGAAAGTGGGCGAGTCAGCTTGGTGGCGGAACCAGCGCTTGGTCTCAAAGCGGAACCACGGTTTATTATAACGGAGGAAACGTCGGAATCGGAACGGCTTCCCCTGGAGCGAAGTTGGATGTTCAGGGAAATGTTAAGATGGTAAATCATTATTTTGACGCCAATGACGACGGTTGGCTCAGGCTCAGAAATGGAGACAATGGTTCATATAAGGATTTGGCAGTCGGAAATATGTGGGTGGACGGAACGCTTAATATCAAATGTCCTTGTGGGACATGTTGGAACACCCAGCAATTCAGCGATGGAAATTGCGGTGAGTCAGCGAGTATATGTACTCCGGCAGGATGGAGGGCGGTTTACACTTGGCAGTCTGGCGGTTGCGGAGCGTAAAGCATGAATATTGAAAAGTCCCGTCTTTCGGCGGGGCTTTTTTATTTGCCAAAATTTTTTATATTTCCTTCGGTTAAGATTTCCAATTTTATGGTATAGTGAATACAAGTTTAAATTCTTCTGATAAATAAAAAAATGAAAACCAAACTCAAAAAAATATCCTATTGGGCCGGGGTGGGCGCAGTGGGAATCGTGCTGGGAATCTCTCTCCAATTCACCCGCGCCTGGGTTGAACCGACCGTTGCTCCTCCGGGAGGGAGTATTGGCGCACCTATTAATACGGGAGATGTAACACAGAAAAAAACCGGAAACATCGGATTTGGAATAGATGTACCCGTACCTGGAATTGCTGTGATGGGACAGGGAAGTCTTTCAGGAGGATGGTTCGTGGGTGATCCTGCCGGATCTGGAAATGCCTTGACCCTAGGTACTTACGGCACAGGAAAGGCCTTGTCCGCATATGAAGGAACTTCTTTTTTTGAGGACGCAGTTGGAATCGGCGAGGGAACGACGACCATCAGCGCAGGTTTACTGTTGGATGTGCACGGTAAAGTAGGCGCTTCGGAATATTGCGATCAAAACGGAGCGAATTGTAAGACAATTACTATGATGGGCGGTGGAATCGCCGATTTTAACTCTCTGCCTAGGGGCGATATGGCCGGATATTGCTGGGAATCTGGGACTTCCATTGCTGTTACGTATGCTTCTATCACAAACTCGGTTGGCCCAAATTTTGTCCTAAGTTCGAAATGTTCGTGTGCTAACGGGTGGTCACTACGAGAAATAGGATCAAAGGTTTCTGGTACGACTTATTATCGATATTTTTCTTGCACAAAAAATTAACTTTAATTTAAGTTGGGCATAATAAAAAGAAGGGATGTAACCTTCTTTTTATTATCTGGTAAGTCGCCCACGTTAGCAGGCATGTGCGTTTAAAGTATCAACCCTTGCAGCGTACGGAAGGCTATCTTTTCCGCATGGTATAAAGAACAGAAGGATTAGTCCTTCTGTTTTATTTTGTATCCTTCCTTGGTGTCTTCGAGACTTCTGAGGTCGTCTGATTTGGCGAAGTCCTTTTCCTTGCGGGCTTGTTCGCGATCAGCAATCAGCTTCCTGATCTCTTCCGGGATTTCGGCTTGCCCCTGAAGGACCAGTCCGAAGACCGAATTCATTTTCTTCCAATGGGAAAGCAATTTCCCATAATCCTCGGGACTGAAGTTTCCATCCGCATGAAGGCGGTTGTATTCGCCTATCATTTCGTAAACTATGCTCAATGCGAGCGGCGTGTTAAGATCGTCGTCCATGGCTTCGCCGAAACGTTTTTCATACCCGGAAATATCCATGGACTGGGCCAGGCTTCCCAGGGCTTGTTCGAATTTCTTGCCGTTGAGCTCCAGTTCCAGAACGAAATCGTTGATCTTTTGAAGGTTTTTGTGGGCTTGTTCCAAGGATTCCCAGGAAAAATCCAGCTGGGAGCGGTAGTGGGACGAAAGAAAGAGTGTCCGCAGGTCCATCGGCGAGAATCCTTTTTCCTTGATGTCAGGGAGTGTGAAGAGGTTGCCTTTGGATTTGCTCATTTTTTCTCCTCCCATGAGCAGGTGTCTGGCGTGGAGCCAATATTTCACGAATTTCTGCCCGGTGTAACATTCGGTCTGGGCGATTTCCGCTTCGTGGTGGGGGAAGATGTTGTCCTCTCCGCCGGTATGGAAGTCGATCGTGTTGCCGAGATATTCCGTGCTCATCGCGGAGCATTCGATATGCCAACCCGGGTATCCGAGCGACCAAGGAGATTCCCATTTGAGGACGTGCTCTTTCGGAGCGTTTATCCAAAGCGCGAAGTCCCAAGGGTTTTTCTTGTCGGGATGCTCTTCGACGCGGGCTCCGACTTTGAGGTTTTCCAAAGTGTTTCCGGAAAGTTTTCCATAGTCGGCAAAACTGGTTACGTCGAAAAAAACATTGCCGTTCACTTCGTAGGCGTGTCCTTTTTCGAGGAGTTTTTCGATTATCTTGATCATCTGTCCGACGTGCGCGGTGGCTCTGGGGAAATAGTGGGCCGGCAGGATGTTCATTTCTTTTTCCACTTCCTTGAAATCCGCTTCATAAAAACGCGCGATCTCTTCGGGAGTTTTCTTTTCCTTCTTGGCCGCCTTGGCGACCTTGTCCTCTCCGCTGTCTCCTTGCGCCAGATCGTCTTCGGTGAGGTGTCCCACGTCCGTGACGTTCTTGATCATCTTTACTTCATATCCCTGGTAAGCCAGATATCTCCGAAGAGTATCGGCGAAAAGATAGGAGCGGATGTTGCCGACATGGACGAAGCCATAAACGGTCGGCCCGCAAGTATACATCGAAGCCTTGCCGGGATTAGTCGGTTCAAAGAGTTCTTTCTGTTTCGTGAGGGTGTTATAAATTTTCATGAAAACAGGTTATAGGGATTAGGTTATAGGTTATGGGGGGGGCTAGGTTTTAGGAATTAATTGTCTAGGGAGTGTCTTAATTTATTCAGCATTCTTAATATTTCGCCCAATAATTCATCCACCTTAATATAATCTTCTTTTTCGCAAAAGCCAAGTCTTTTTGATATTTCTATTTGAGTTTCCAGTTCAGCTCCGCTACCGAAAGCGATCATGGTGAATTGGCGATATTCCTTTCTTGTTCCACGCTGTTTGCCTTCCGCTATGTTTGAAGGGATTGATACTGCGCACCTGCGCATTTGTGAAACTAAACCGAACATTTCCGTTTTTGGAAAAGCATCCGTGAGTTTATAGACCTCAATAACGAGCTCCATGGACTTCTGCCAGACTATTAAATTTTTATACGAGCTGATCATGTAATAAGAATATGCGATTTCGGGTAAAGCTGATAGCTGAAAACTGATAAGCTGGAAGCTGTTTATTACAACCATTTTTTCGCCTTGAAGGCTGAAATGGTGAAGATGGAAAGCGTGAACATGATCACCATATGGATCCAGAAGCCATAAGGATGGTTTCCGAAAGGGATCGAGGCGCTCATCGCCAGGATGTTCGAATAGACGGTCATCGGGAGCATGACGGCGGAGAAGATGGTGAGGACCTTCATGGTCATGTTCAGTTTGTTGGAGAGCAGGGAATTGTTGGTTTCCTCAAGCGACTCGATCGTTTCCTTGTTTGATTCCAACGAGTTCCAAAGACGGATGTTCGTTCCGATGAGATCCGAGAAGTACGGTTTGATATCGTCAGGGATGAAGGGGGTGTTTTTTTGCACCAAGGATTCGAGGATGGACCTTTGCGGTTTCAATGTCCTTCGGAAATTGAGGATATCCCTTTTGACCACGGAAATTTCGAAAACCATCTCTTTTTCCTGTCCGTTGAAAACGTGGTTCTCGATATTGAGCAGGTTTTCATGGATATGGTCGAGTTTGGGGAAGCAGCTTTCCAAAAGGAGCGAAAGGACTTGATAGAGGAGATTCGCAGGGCCTTTTTCCATATAAAGCCTCTGCTTGCCTTCGCTGGTGGAAAGTTTGTCGAAAAAATCGGACAATTGGTAGATTTTTTCCTTGTGTCCGGTGATGAGATGATCGTTCGTCAGGACTATGTCCAATTCTCCCGGATAGGTCGTTCTGGTCTTGGTGTCGAAAAGGGGGATATGGATCGTGAGAAACAAGCAATTTTTATATTGCGTCGCGCGCGGCCTGATCGTCGGGGTGATGAATTCCTCGATAGCCAAAGGATGGATATTGAAATTCTCCTGGAGGTATAGCACGTCGTCGGCGCTCGGATCCTCGAAGTCCAGCCAGGTCAGATTTTTGTATTTGATGCCTTTCATTTTGTGTTTGTCTTGCGGCCGAGAGAAGGCCTTATATGGAAATTATACCACGTATTCCCGATTGACAAAAGGCCTGTAAAGGTATAGATTTCACGTTATATGGTCATGAGAAGAATCGCGTTGTTTTTAATAAGAATATACCAGAAAACCGTCTCTTTGGACCACGGACTGCTTTCGAAGTTTTTCCCAACCAGGATCTGCCGTTTCCATCCGTCCTGCTCGCATTATACCTATGAAGCGATCGAAAGATTTGGTATAATCAAGGGCATATGGATGGGGTCGAAAAGGATTTTGAGGTGCCACCCCTGGAACGACGGGGGATATGATCCGGTGCCGAAAGACTAGGTTATAGGGGTTAGGGACTAGGGATTAGGTGATAGGTTTTAGGAAAATACAAAAAACTCAAAATTTGAAATTCGATTGTTATATAGTTTTAGGTCTTTGACAATATGGCAGCCAATATCGTTAACGATATTGGCAAATAACGTGGGTATTTTTCTGTGGAGGATTTCATGGCTGAACAGAACGGCAATGCTGTAGTTTTCCAAAACCTATCTTGTCTGACTAAAGTTGGAAACGAAATCATCTCCATCATCTTCGGTAGTCCGTCTTGCATGAACAGAAGTCATTTTGTCGGAGTATTCGCAAGCCCAGGCTGTTTGGAGTGTCCTCACAAGAAGTTTTTGTCGAAATGAAACAGGTCCGTAAAGACAGTCAAAAAAACACTCAAAGGAGGTGAAGGAGGAGTTTGTTGAAAATTTGGCTAAGGCGTTTTTAGAAAACAACCCTGGCGTTTCATGGAGGATAAGATTTATGCCCCAGCAGTCGATTTTTGTTCCCGTGGTTAAGCCTTGTGGCAAAAAGGTTGTGGGCCTCACTGGTTTTCGGAATCCTATGCATGCGGCGGCTGATCTTAAGCGGCTGGTGCATTGCGCCGAATTTCCGGCCAAGGAGGTTTCGGCCAAATTCGCATTGGAGAATCTGAAATCCGACGAGTCTCTCCGTTGCCTTCAGTGCCAGGAACTTCCGGGAACAAGCTGTACTGACTTGGTCTGATCCGGAGGACACCGTTTTAATCAAATGTTTGATGTATCAGAGGAAGGAGGAACGGCGAACTTTTTTCGGAGGATGGGTTTATGGCATACAAGATAGTCGATTGTCCAGGCGAAGGCGCTATCCGGGAAGGTGAGGGGACAGTGTTCTGCCTATTTATGGGCGGACAGGAAGTAGCCCGATCCGTGTGTTTGGAGATGCGCGAAAAAAACAAAAAGGCTGCCTGCGCCGGATGTTTGAATATTCCGGATTAGGACAGTTTGGTGTGGTAAAGCGGTTTTTCTAACCAAGATCGGAGGTTTGCATGACGCAACTAGCAACAGAGGCGGACGCTTCACAGCAAGTCGGAGAATCTTGTCTTATCGCGAAACGTAATCTCTTTAGCTACGTTTGCGGTACTACCGGCGCCGAGGGAACCTTCTTTGCTACGGCAAGATCTGTCAGAGAACTTTCCCTTGAAGGATGCCCTCACAAGGATTGCCAAAGGTCTTTCGGGATGGGCATCGGAAAATGCCTTTATACGATTATAATGGAATAGTAAGGAGGTTAACCCTCGAAAAATTCGAACCGCTCAAGTCACGATGTGACTTGGGCGGTTTTTTCATGCCCGAAAACACCTGTTAGCACTCGGACTTGACGACTGCTAAGGGACGATATACAATGTATGCATAACAGGTACGTTGTTAATAGGGATTAAGTATGCACTGGATTTTTATGTATGCTTATAATTTTCAATTAGCAATTATCAATTCACAATGAATTTTCAATGGATCAATGTTTGAGATTTGTAAATTGGGGATTGGTTGGAAATTGAAGTTTGGAAATTGCAAATTAATGAAATATGAACAGTAGGCAAGAAAAAATTTTGGCGGCGGTCATCGAAGAATATACGCAGACGGCGATTCCCGTAGGCTCTTCGATGTTGGTCGAGAAATACGGTTTGGAGGTTTCAAGCGCGACCATCCGCAATGACATGGTGGAATTGGAAGAAGAAGGATTTTTGTATCAGCCGCATATCAGCGCGGGCAGGATCCCGACCGACAAAGGTTACCGCTATTTCGTTGAAGAAATCATGGGGGACAAAGAACTTTCCAAAAAGGAACAACAAAGCTTGCAAAGGGAATTTTTGAAACTCAAAGCGCAGAACACGAGACTTACCAGGACGACCGCGAAACTGATGTCGCATCTTTCCGGGAATTTGGCGATCAGCGGACTTATCGGGAAAGACGAATTTTCGGATTTCGGAATGAAGGAGCTCATGAGCCAGCCGGAATTCCAGGAGATAGACGAGATGTGCCGATTGGCGGAAGCGCTGGACTATGTCGACGAGACTTTCGATAAATTAGTGGCGGAACTGCACGAGGGGGAGACCAAGATTTATATCGGAAAGGAAAACCCGATCAATGAAATATCGAACTGTTCGATGATTGTATCGCCGTATGAAACGGAAAGCGGGGAAAAAGGAATTCTGGCGCTCATCGGACCCAAGAGGATGAAATATGCGAAGAACAAATCGATCATCGAATACGTAAAAAAAATGTTAGGTGGGGCGATGGCGGTTATTATTTTTATAAATATGGTATAAGGTTTAAAATTATCAATTAACAAACATCAATTTTCAGTAAATTTTCAAAAGAATATTGATAATTGTGAAATTGATCATTGAATGGAAATTGAAAATTGGAAATTGGAAATTGAAAATTCACAAATAAGCCGTTAAATAAAAAATTTTTATGCAAAAAAAGAAAACGGATAAAAAAGAACCCGAAAAGAAGGATCTCAAGGACGTCGAGGAGGAGATAATCGTAGAACAGGGAAAGGAGATGTCCGAGCTTGAGAAAAAAGCGGAGGAGTATCTCGAAGGTTGGAAGAGGTGCCAGGCGGATTTCGAGAATTACAAGAAGATGCAGGGCGAATCGCAAAAGGACATGGCTAGATATGCCGCGCAAAGCGTCCTTCTGGAGATCATCCCCGTCGTCGACAATTTCCATGCTTCGACCGCCCATATTCCCGAGGACCAGAAGGACGGCGGATGGGTGACCGGGATAATGTATATCCAAAAGCAATTGGAAAACGTCCTTTCTGAAAACGGCGTGAGCGAGATAGAAGTGAAAGTCGGGGACAGTTTCGATCCGAATTTCCATGAAGCAATCAGTATGGAAGAAAACAAAATTCACCCTGTTAAATCCGCCGAAGGCGGTGCGGAGCAATTTAACAGGGTAAAGAAAATTATCCAGAAGGGATACAAGATGGGGGAAAGGATCATCAGGCCGGCGAAAGTGACGGTGGAATAAAGGGTAGGTTTTAGGTGATAGGTTTTAGGTAATAGGTGAAATATTGAAAATTAAATAAAAAAAATACCCCGGGGACAGGAGGGTAACTCCCCGGGGCGAAAGAGTGTCCTGCGTCCAGGACACTTGGCAACTGTTGTGGCAACGATGTGCTAGATATTTATACTACGAAGAGTATGGATTGTCAATATCAAACAAGGTACTAAGTAATAATTCGCAATTAATAATAAAATCTTTCAATTTGTTCGGATTCGGGCAGGTTGGAGGACAAAAATATCAAAATTATGGGAAAGATCCTAGGAATAGATTTGGGAACGACGAATAGCGCGATGTCGATCATTTCGGGCGGAAAACCTGAAATCATCGAGAACAAGGAAGGAAACAGGACTACACCTTCGATGGTGGCGATTTCCAAGACCGGGGAAAGGTTGGCAGGGCTTTTGGCCAAAAGGCAATCAGTGACCAATCCTGGCAACACTCTTTATTCGATCAAAAGGCTAATCGGAAGAGGATTCGAAGATCACGAAGTGCAAAGGGATCTTGGCATCCTTCCATATAAAATCGTCAAATCCAACGGAGGCGTGAAAGTCGCGATGGGGGACAAGGAATATACCCCGCAGGAAATTTCCGCGATGATTCTTCAAAAACTTAAAAATGACGCGGAGGAAAAACTCGGTGAGAAAATCGAGGAGGCCGTGATCACGGTCCCGGCATATTTCGACGACGCGCAAAGGAAGGCGACCAAGGAAGCCGGGGAAATCGCAGGACTCAAAGTGCGAAGGATCATCAACGAACCGACGGCCGCCGCTTTGGCATATGGTTTCGACAAGAAGAAAGATGAGAAGATCGCGGTCTATGACCTCGGAGGAGGAACTTTCGATATCTCCATTTTGGAAGTAGGCGACGACACGGTGGAAGTGAAATCGACCAATGGAGACACGCACCTCGGAGGAGACGACTTCGACCAGAAGATCATCCACTGGATTCTTTCAGAATTTAAAAAGCAGGAGGGATTGGACCTTTCCAATGATCCTTTGGCACTCCAGAGAATCAAGGAAGCCGCGGAGAAAGCGAAGATTGAACTTTCCACCGCGATGGAAACCGAAATCAACCAGCCGTTCATCACTTCTGACGCATCGGGTCCGAAACATTTGGTGATGAAGATGACCAGGGCCAAGCTTGAAGAATTGGTGGGGGATTTGGTCGAAAGGACTTTGGAACCCGTGAAGAAAGCTTTGGCTGATTCGAAACTTTCCGTCGGGGACATCAATGAGGTCGTGATGGTCGGAGGAATGACCAGAATGCCGTTGGTACTTGCGACCGTCGAGAAATTCTTCGGCAAAAAACCGAATATCACTGTGAACCCCGACGAAGTGGTCGCCCTCGGCGCCGCTATCCAGGGAGGAGTTTTGGAAGGATCGGTCAAAGACGTCTTGCTTCTCGACGTGACACCTTTGACGCTCGGAATCGAAACTATGGGAGGAGTGCGAACGGCTCTCATCAACCGCAACACGACCGTGCCTACCGCCAAGAGCCAAGTGTTCTCGACCGCCGCTGACAACCAGCCGAGCGTGGAGATCCATGTGCTCCAAGGTGAAAGGGAAATGGCCGCCGACAATAAGACCCTTGGAAGATTTATTCTGGACGGAATCCCGCCGGCCCCGAGAGGGATCCCGCAGGTCGAAGTGACTTTCGATATCGACGCCAACGGAATCCTGCACGTGACCGCCAAGGACAAAGCTACGGGCAAGACCCAGTCCATCAAAATCGAAGCTTCATCCGGACTTTCCAAAGAAGAAATCGAGAAGATGACCAAGGACGCGGAAATGCACGCCGAGGAGGACAAGGCGAAAAAGGAACTCATCGAAGCCCGCAATATGGCCGACACGCTCGTGTACACCACGGAAAAAGCGATGAAGGACGCGGGGGACAAGATTTCCGCCGATGAAAAGAAACCTGTCGAGGACGCGATCGCCGAGCTAAATAAGGTAAAAAACGGCGACGACCTTTCTGAAATCAAAGCCAAGACCGAAGCGCTTTCACAAGCCGCGCAGAAGATAGGAGAGAAGCTTTATAAAGCTGCGCAAGAGGCGCAACCTCAAGCAGGAGCAGAGGGAGAAAAAAAGGAAGAGGGAGAATCTCCTAAGGATGCGGAAGTAGACCCGTCTGGCGCCGAGACAGGAAACGGCGATAAGCCGGAAGATAAAAAATAGTCTTTAAAAAAGCGAGGGATTACTCCCTCGCTTTTTTGTTTTCACATGAGTGTATAAAAAAGTTGACAAACTGTTGAAAAGATGGCTTATTTGGGAATTGATTTTTTCAAAGGTTTGATTTATAATGCAGATAAATATAAAGAAAGGAGTCACCGATCAAAGTAATCTCCTTTCTTGTTGTTCGACGTACTCATTTTTCAATGAGTCCTTCGAGGTATTTTTTGTTACACTCTCAGGAAAATGGGTGTTGCCCCCGTGATGAAACTGGTATACATGTTGGTCTAGAAAACCAGTTCGCTTCCAGGCGATTGTGGGTTCGAATCCCACCGGGGGCACCCTCCATTTTTCTGAGAACGTACACTCAGGAGGCTGAATTTGTGGGCCGGTAGCAAAATAGTAACCGCACTCCTCTGAAAAAGGAGATCCTGGGAGGGAAACTGCGGGTGCAAATCCCGTCCGGTCCACCAATTCATTCTTCTGGATGTATAAAGCTCTCCAATAAAAATAACAAGTGCTTGATTAGTGCTTAATGAATAATAATTGTTTAGTGTTAATACACTTTAATTATAGTTTTATTAAGTCTCAAGATGATATCAAACATGACATATTTGTCAAGTGTTTAAATAATAACATAAAAAACTAATCTAAAGAATGATTTAAGTTATCCACAGATTATTTTGTTTGTTTTAAGGGATTTTTCAATGATTTTATGATAGAATTATGGGAGATAATTATGGATTAATGAGTGATCTACTTCTAAAAATTGGTGGCACATTTCTTCTCTATTTATTTGGAGGGCTTTTATTGTTTCATATTGTAGGTGGAGGGTATTTATTGGAAAATAATGAGGGATTATATGTCATTATCATTATATTGATTTTGGCTTTTTGTCTTAATTATGCGTTTAAAGAGTATGAAGATGATATAGAGAAAAGTTTTAAAATAAGAAAGCAGCAAGCTCTAGATAATGTTAAAATGGAGTATCAAGAGATATTACAGAAAAATAATGACGTCATTGAGGATATTTTAAAAGAAAAAAATCAAATTGGAATAAGAAACAATCACTTTGAGGGTATTATTGAAAATTATAGAAAAGAGATAAAGGAACTTGAGGAAAAGCAAGCAAGGGTCATTAAAGACTTTAATAAAATAAAAGACGAAAGTGTCCAGTCGGGAGAAAATAACGAGAATCTGAGAATATCTTTGGAGCATATTGAAAAAGAAAAAGAATGGCTTGAAAAAGAGCACGCGGAAAAAGTGAGTACATTAAACAACAAAATAAAAAAATTAGAAGAAGATGGCGTTCTTTCGAATTATAAGTTTCAAACCATAGTAAAAGAGATTAATGACATAAAGAAAGAAAAAGATCTTTATAAGAATTCTCTATTAGAAAAAAGTAAATTTTTCCCATCGTTGCTAAATATAATTGAGGAATATCAAGCATTAAAGGATCAGGAGCTAGAAGATTATTTAAGATATAAGAAAAATCCTTCAAAAAAAGGAGCTGAATTGGTCGCTGAGCAAACAAAAAAAAGAAGAGTTGCAGAACATGATTTGAAAAAAGCTGTTATGTTGACAGAATATTACGAATCGATCGCTCCATTCTTGTTGGAGTTAAAAGAGGATTTGGAAATTCCAGACGAAAGTATTTTGGAGGATTATTCCGAAGAAGAACGAGAAGATTATGTGACTAAGTATATTTCCAAAGAGGAATATAGAAAACTTCCAAGTGTTGAGAGAAATCAAATGGCACTTGATAGATTTTGGAATAAACCCAATAAATCTAACTGGTTAATAGGTTTATTGTATGAGAGATACGTTGGATATTTATACGAACGTGAAGGATATGATGTAAAATATCATGGCGCGAAGGAGGGAAAGAAAGATTTGGGAAGGGATTTGATATGCGAAAAAGGAGATGAGATTTTAATAGTTCAATGTAAACATTGGTCCCAATTTAAAACTATTCACGAAAAACACGTGTTCCAGCTTTTCGGAACAGTTTTTCAATACAGATATCAGTTTAAAAAAGAAAATAAAAATAAGAAAATAAAAGCTATATTTTATACTTCAACAAAATTATCAGATATAGCTAGGACATTTGCTAAAGAACTGGAAATTGAAGTTAAGGAAAATATAAAATTGGATAGAAAATATCCCTGTATAAAATGCAATATCGGGAGAACTAGTGAAGAAAGAATTTATCATCTTCCATTTGACCAGCAATATGACAATATTGTCATAGAACCGAGGAGGGGGGAATTTTATTGTGATACGGTAAAAGAAGCAGAAGAGAAAGGATTCAGAAAAGCTTTTCGGTACAAAGGGGTTGCTAATGCCGCATAACAAGGTCAGGGAAGAAGTTGAAAAAATCCACCCCTGCAAAACCCCTTGCATCATCAAACTCGAAGCTGAATCGAACGGACCCTATGCGGATTGGATAGGGAAAGAGGCGGAAGACGATTTATGTGTTAAGATTTAGATATGGGAAAGGAAAGATTCAAACTTATAGTGGCGGTTTATTGTATGCTCATAAAAAATGGGAAGATTTTGATGCTCCGTCGTTTCAATACAGGGTATGAAGATGGGAATTACAGTTTTCCGGCGGGGCATGTCGAGGAAGGAGAATCTTTCAAGGAGACGGCTGTCCGTGAGGCCAAGGAGGAAATCGGAATTGATGTGAAGTTGGAAGACATTTCACTTGCGCATGTGATGCACCGCGTTCCGCTCGGCAGGATCAGCGTCTTCATGAAAGCGGAGAAGTGGGAAGGGGTAATCAGGAATATTGAACCGGAGAAATGCGACGACCTTTCTTGGTTTAATCTTGACGTCCTTCCGAAAAACACGATCCCGTATATCAAGAAAACAATCGAAGATTATAAGCAAAAAAATGTGTATAGCGAGGATAAGCAAATTTAAGTTTAAAAATATGAAAATCGCGATCATTTCAGACATCCATGAGAACGTTAAAAACCTGAATGTCGTTTTGGATGAAATCAAAAAACAAGAAGTCGAACAGATATTATGCTTGGGGGATTTGATAAATCCGGGAGTCGCGAAGATCCTGGCGTCGTTTGAAATCCCGACTTTCGCGGTTTGGGGAAACAACGACGGAGACAAGGTTATGACGACTAAGATTTCCTTGGGCGAGGGAAGCAAATTAAGGATGGGAAATTCAACCTACGATTTCGTCGAATTCGGCGGAAGGAAAATATTTTTGACCCACCATGACGATATCGCCGTTTCCATGGCGAAGTCCGGAGATTTCAACGCGGTTTTTTATGGCCATAACCACGAAGCCAAGAAAGAAATGGTCGGAAAATGCCTCGTCCTTAATCCGGGAGAAATTTCAACCCACAAGACCGGAAAATTATCTTTCGCCGTTTATGACACGGAAGCCTATGATGGAGAGATAATAATGCTTTAGGGGTAATATGATGGGGGGAGAAGTTGAAAAAATCCACCCCCATGAAACCCCGCGCATCCTCCGCCTCACCGCTCAGGCGAATGAGGGTTGTGGGGTGTTGGGTAGGAAAAACATATTCGTACCAACGACGATTTGAATAGATTTTACTTGATTTTCTTGGAATCTTACGATATCCTTATGCTAGTTTTTTGAAAAAAAACCGATAATCTCGCAAGCCGGCTGCAGGGCGACTGCAGGAAGATAGTTTTGCATAGCCTTGATGTATAGGCGAGGCGCCGCAAAAGGAGGATTCCTATGGTAGGCCAATGTGAAAAGGTGGCAAGATTCAGAGAGGGGCTGGTTCTTTTGGGTCCGCTAAGGCATGAAATCCAATTAAAAGACAAGAATAATTGGTGGATCTTTATCAGGGGAACAATTGTGGTGGACGGCAGAAAAGACGAGGATTTTGTTTTGCATCACATGAACATTTACGTAAGCGAAAAGAAGGCGCAATCCTGGCACAATTTCCAGATTATCGGAAAGTATGCGCTTGGGCCGATTAAGAAGTTCAGGGAAATTCTGGCGCGTTATCTGAAGACATTGTCTGATTCGCATGAATTTAACGAAACGATCAAAAAAGGCATGGAAATATTATTGGAACAACTTAGTGCGTACTCGGACGCCAGGAAAATGATGGAAGAAGTCCAAGAGGCCCTAAAAAAGCTTGACCTAAACAGACCTTCAAGCGTCGAAGTGCTAAGGTCGATCCTGCATGAGCTCAGAGAAACGTCAGATTGTGATGTTTCATTTGAAGAGCAATCGGAATAAGGACTTTCGCAAATCCCAAGGGCGGTGTCGTAATTCGGCGCCGCCTTTAATTTTTTGTCGAATCATGTGTCCACATGGAGGTATGTTTTTCGGTTGCATTCTTCTGAAGTTTTGCATTATCAAACCCGAAGCCGAATCGAACGGACCCTATGCGGATTGGATCAACAAAGAATGCGATTAGGATATTCTCACATTCTCAAGAATATCAGAACGTTCCCACACACTACCTCATTACCTAATAAGGTAGTGTTTTTATTTTCCCAAAGAAAAAAGCCCCGCGACGTTGCCGCAGGGCCCATGTTGTTCCATTCAATCTTCAAGGAATGCTTTTTGATATCTTTCATTTCTGACGGTGATTCGTTTGAATCCGATCGGATTTGAAAAATAAATCTGATCCCGTATTGTTCTGGGCTCTATTGCAGTCCTTTCCATTTTTCTCGTGCAGATTCTGGAGCCGTCCTTTCCTGGAGAATGTATGTATTCGTCTTTTGAAACCATCATTCCCATATGGTCAGGGTAAACACCTCCTTTGTAGCTGAAGAACACGAGGTCGCCGGGAGAGACGAATTGTTCGTGGATTAAAAATCCGAACGAATCGAAAAGTTCATTCACGTGCCTCGGTATGTTCTGACTATAGGCAGCCGCTTTCAGGAGAAAACCTATGAATCCGGAACAATCAAAGCCGCTCGGATCTGATCCTGTGCCGCGTCCCCGGTATTTTATTGCGGGAAAATCGAGATATCCCAATGCCAGCGCAACAAAGTCTTCTCTTTTCATGAATACCCCTCCTGGCGGGAAGATGTGATTGTTAAGTTGCGACTTTATTTCGGAATAGTTTACCATTGTATAATCCGATAGGCATGAGGTCAAGTTTCCTACGAAACCCCGTTTATCCTCAAGCCCAAAGCCGAATCGAACGGATTCTATGCGGATTGGATAGGAAAAGAGACGGATTAATTTTTAGAATCGAAAGTTGATTTATTCAATAAAAGTGCTAGCATTAAGGCCTAGTACTTTTTGAATAATCGCGGCATATCATGCTCGATATTTCCCCACAAGGAGGTTTTCAATGAACAAGAAAGGCAAAGCGGTCAGAAAGAAACATCGGAAGATGAAAAAAGTCGGGGGCGTGAAAGGATTGCAAAAGCAGTTGAAAGAGGTTTTTGCTTTCTGCGTAATTCCGAAGAGACGACTAATTGAATTTATGGGGGGTTTCATAGAAAGTCATCCAGGGCAATACGGCAGAATGGATTATTGGAAATATGGAGAGAATTCTCTCTTGATAATTATTGCCATGCCTGAAGACCTTGGACATTTCCTTGTGAGCTCGATAACTGAAGGGCGTTTGAAAGATTATCCTTGGGAAATCATGGCTCAAAAGATATGAGACGGGCTTTTGAAATGGAAAGGCGAGACTGAACGGTCTCGCTTTTTTTGTAATTTGTCTTTATAATAAAACCCCGTGCATCATCAAACCCGAAGCCGAATCGAATGGACCCTATGCGGATTGGATAGGGAGTGAAACTGTGCGATAATTGTTATATAATTTTATATTTGCAAATATAAAAGAAAGGTTCAAGCTCATCGTCGCGGTCTATCTCATGCTCATTAAGGATGGGAAGATTTTGATGCTCAGAAGATTCAATACTGGATATGAAGACGGGAATTATAGTTTTCCAGCGGGGCATGTTGAGGAGGGCGAATCTTTCAAGCAAACTGCCATCCGCGAAGCCAAGGAGGAGATCGGGGTTGATGTGAAAGAGGAAGACATCTCGCTTGCGCATGTGATGCATCGGGTTCCGCTCGGCAGGATCAGCGTCTTTATGAAAGCAGAAAAATGGGAAGGGGAAATCAGAAATTTGGAACCGGAGAAATGCGACGACCTGTCTTGGTTCGATTTGGACGTCCTTCCGAAAAACACGATCCCGTATATCAGGAAAGCGGTCGAGGGCTTGAAAGGCGGGAAAGTTTATAGTGAGGATAAATAAGTATGATCTATAAAGAAAAGCCTGAAAATTTCAAACCGGCGTTCGAGGTTTCCGGATGCTTTTGCGAACACGACGGAAAATTGCTTTTTCTGAAAAGAAGACCAGGGAAGACCTATGCCGGAAAATGGGGTATGCCTGGAGGAAAAATCGAGCAAGGTGAAACTCCGGAAGAAGCGATGACGAGGGAGCTTTTCGAGGAGACCGGAATCGAACCCGGCCGATATGATCTTGGATATGTGGGCTGTTATCTTGCCAACCAGAACGGCAAGGACATGTCATACCATCTTTTTGTCGCCAGGCTACACGATTTCGTCGACGTTTCCCCTGCGGAAGGGGAGTCGCAGGAATCCTGCTGGGTGAAAATCGAAGAATCGACGGGTTTGAATTTGGTCGAGGATATTCCCGAAGTTTTGAAAGAGGCTTTCCCGAAGAAATTTTCTTGATTATTAAAAAATGAATATGAAAGAAGTTATAAACAAACTGGAAAATTTCATCAGGGAAAAAAATATCGAGGCGGAGCATATGCTCAGGACCGGTTTCTGGCTGAGGGAGATTTATCCCGAGGCGGACGAGGCGATGTATGTCGCGGCCATTTGCCATGACATAGAAAGATGTTTTCCTTTGCGCGAGGGAGAAGTTAAGCCGCCCAAAACCGGGGATGACAGCAAGGACGGGGAATATCTTCTTTGGCATGGAAAAAGATCGGCTGAATTTACGGAAAAACTTTTGAGAGGATATGGGTTTGAAGATGAGCAAGTTATGGAAAGAATAATAACTTTGATAACTGACCATAGTTTCGGGGGAAGTGAAGAAAGAGACTTGATGATGGATGCGGACAGCATAAGCCTTTTGGAGAACAATATCTTGTTATTTATCAAAGAGGGAAAAGATAAAAAGGAATTGGAAGAAAAAACCGTTTCCGAATTTGAGAAACTTTCTTCAGGAAAAGCCAGGGAATTCGCAATGCCGTTTTATGAAAAACTCCTGAGGGAATTGAGAAATAATTGAAAACCCATCAAACCCTACGAAACCCCTTGCATCATCAAACTCGAAGCCGAATCGAACGGACCCTATGCGAATTGGATAAATAAAGAATGCGTTTAGGACATTCTCACATTCTTGAGAATATAAGAATGTTTTTTCGATAAAAAGAAAAAAGCCCCGCGATTGCCGCAGGGCTTTTGGTTTTCTTGCGCGGTTGCGCCTATTTGAAAGGGGATGACTTGTGGCATCGCTGGACAAAATCTTCCGTCACGCGAAGCTTGCCGTCTTCGCCCATAACGATCCAGCCTCCTCCCACCGGTGTCATCGGATTAAGATTCCCATCACCGATTTCCTTGAGAAGAGTTGGCGGCACTTTGCTGGGCGTGACATGTTCCGGATGGATCAGGCGGTTGAACCTGAATCCGTCCTGGTGCTTGTGCGAGTAGAAGGCGTCGAGATCCTCGTAAACGAACGGAGCCCATCCCTCGCCTTTTTTCTGAAAGAATCGGACGATCCAGCGCGCAGATTCCTCCGTGTCCCAATCATCGAACGCTCCTATGAAAGGTCGCTTGAGGTTAATCATCTCAGGCTGGATGGGAAAACCCTTCGGATTTTCTATAATCCTGCTTTTTGACATCTCGTCTCTCCTTTGAAATGGGCCAAGAGGCCGTTAGGGAAGGTGCTTTATCGGATTGATATCCAATTATATATTATACTCCCAAATAATGTAAATGTCAAGGGGTGCCACAGGTGGATTGACTTATCGCATAAAAGGTGCTATAATTAACTTTCTAGTACCTTTTCAACATTTTGCAGGACCCCGTCCCTTCGGGACGGGGAATTCTAATGGCGGACCGACCGAAAAACGGCGGTACCAAAGCCAAAAGGAGAATGGAAATGAGGCCTATCAGATTGTATCTTGATGCAAGCAAGGATGGAGACGGAGAGAAATCATTTTTTGGTCACTACATGCACAAGCAGGATAGCGGTGTTTTTGTGGGAAAGCTCTATGTGGATTTGGAGCTTATGATTTTTCTCCGCACACCGGTCTCTGATCCGCTTCAGGCTAATCGAATCCTGGATGATGTGCGTATTGTTGGGGCCTCTATTTCGGGAATCATTCTTCACGAGTCGTTCGCATCGACAAAAGATGAAGATTTGTTTTGCGAAAAAGGCGGAACATACAGCGGCCCGTATCATTATTTCACGATATGGAGCAATAACCCCAGGACGTTGTTGCAGTTTCTGATCAGGTTTTATCCGGAATTTACCTTGAAGGAGTTGCCGGAAAAGGCTAGTGGTTACCGCAAGATCGATCTCGACCTCAACCGCCCGACCCTTTGGGATGTCCTCGGGAACACCTTTCCGCGGATTCGCAAATTGATCCACTGGGTTCTTGGAACTTTGCGGAAAATCGCTGGTCGCATCGAAGCGCTCTTCATTGAGTGCATAAGGCCGTTCCAGCATTAATTTAAAACCCCTTTTCGGCGCAGCCGGGGAGGGGTCGTTTTTTATTGAATTTCTAATATCCCAGTCTGCCTTCGGAGGATTACGTAACAACGGCGGGTTTTCGACCCGTTTTTATTTTGCCAAAAAGTAGGTTTTTTATGGCTCCATGGAGCCTGTTTTAGTATTGACAAATATTAAATTATGTGCTACAATGGACTGTTTGTGAAATATCAAACCGCCATTGTGGCGCAGTACCTTAAACTCAAGCAGACAAGGGAGGAAAACATGTACGGAGATCGTTACGACGAAGGCATTTCGTGGATTACCATCCTGATTTTCAGCGGTGCCGGCCTGGCCATTTTGGCCTGGTTGTCGACAAGTATCGTCATCGTGCGCCAGAAGACGGCCAAGGTGATCGAGGTTTTCGGCAAATTCAGTAGCGTCAAAAACGCTGGCCTGAATCTTAAACTGCCGTTTCCGATTGCCAGCGTCGCCGATGAAGTGAGTTTGCAGATCAGGGAGCTTAAGGAAGACATCGTGGTGAAGGCCGCTGATAATGCTTTCTTGAAAGTTCCGGTGAAGGTGCAGTTCCGCGTCATCCAGGATAAGGTGGAGCAAGCTTATTATGAGCTTGCTGATCCAGAAAGCCAAATCAAGTCCTATATTGTGAACACGGTCCGCAGTAAGGCTAATACGATGGACATGGACCAGATTTTCAAATCCAAGAATGAATTCGAGGGCGAAGTCGAGACCTCTCTCAAAAAGACCTTCGAGGGCTATGGTTATGAAATCGTCAACGTTCTCGTCGACGATCCGCAACCCAGTGATGAGCTTCGCAAAGCGTTCGATAAGGTGCTTGCCGCTCAGAGAGAGAAAGATGCTGCCCAAAATTTGGCTGATGCCAAACGGATCAAAATGGTCGGTGAGGCAAATGCCGAGGCTGAAAGTCTCACAATCAAGGGCAAGGCTTTTAAGACTTTCCGTGCGGACATCGCTGACGGCAACTCCGAAGCCATCAAATCTTTCCTCAAGGACATCGAAGGGCTGGAAGCCAGGGATGTCCTGAACTTCTTTGCCGGAGTGGATACGCGCGATGCGATCCGCGACGCCTCTGCTAATCCAGGCACGCTTATTGTCGTTCCGGCCAACTATGCCGGCGATGATGGGAGGAGTATCGCCCTGGTTAAAGCGCTCATGGCCGAGACGAAGAACTAGTTTTAATCTCGACAAAGAAAGTTTGCTAAAATACAAAAAGAATCCCCTTGCGGCATTGTTTCGCAAGGGGATTTTTATTTTCCACGGAGGATTTATGAGCCACTGTTTTTATTTTTCGGTTCCGTGGTAATATTCAGGCAAGGATAAATCAATAATTTTCACGATGATATGCAAGAAAAGGTGTACTTCAAAACCAGCAACGATGTGAATTTGTGCGGAGTGCTTTCCAATCCTACTGAGGGCACGGAAAATCCGGTGGTCATCCTTTGCCACGGGTTTTCGACGAGCAAGGACAGTTTCACGAACGTCACGTTGGAAAACCTTCTCAATAAAGCGGGGATTGCGACTTTTCGTTTCGATTTTTTCGGACACGGTGAGAGCGAGGGAGATTTCGAGAACATAACGGTTTTGCAGGGCGTCGAAGACATCCTCAACGCGCATCGGTTTTTGGAATCGCTGGGTTATGGGACGATCGGGCTCGTCGGTTCGAGTTACGGCGGGGCGACCGCGATTTTGGCGGCCGTGAAACTACCTGATCTTTTCGCGCTGGCCCTCAAATGTCCGGTTTCGGATTATGAAGAATTGGAAGTGGAAACGAAAGGATCCTTGAGGATTAAAAAATGGAAAGAGGAAGGATTCGAGGAATATGAAAGCGGCGACGGCAGGAAATTGAAACTCAGTTATGCGTTTTTCGAGGATTTGAAAAGCAACAACGGACTGGAAGTCGCTCGCGAGATCTTGGCGCCGACTTTGATCGTGCACGGCGACGC
>LCPX01000009.1:0-4719 GCA_001003855.1 Candidatus Moranbacteria bacterium GW2011_GWE1_49_15
TGGTGCACGACATCATCCCGAAGTTTTTTCCCAATTACCTGGACAATTTCCGCAAAAAGATATATTGGAAGTTGACGGAAAGGGCCATCAGGCAGGCGGACAGGATCATTGTCGTTTCCAAACGGACGGAAAAAGACCTGGTCCGGCATCTCAGAATCGATCCAAAGAATATAACCGTATCATATGTGGCTGCCGACGAGATATATGAAAAGGAGGTTTCCGAGCGGGATTGTCAGGTGGTTATGGAAAAATACGGTCTGGAAAAAGGGTATATATATTCCGGAGGAGGATTGGAAGTCCGGAAAAACGTCGAAGGGACGATCAGGGCTTATAAGATATTGCTGGATCAAAACAAGGACATGTTCGCCAAGCTCAAGAATATTCCGCCGCTTGTCATTTCGGGAAAACTCATGCCTGAATTGGCTCCGCTAGTGACCGACGCACAGGCGCTGGTGAAATCGATGGAATTGGAAGGGAAGGTCAAGCTTCTGGGATTCGTGCCCCAGGAAGATCTGCCGGCGCTATATAGGAATTCCGTTTTGTTTTGTTACCCGTCCTTCTATGAAGGGTTCGGCCTGCCCGTTTTGGAGGCGATGCATCAGGGCGTGCCGGTGCTGACTTCGAAAAAATCCTCTTTGCCGGAAGTCGGAGGGGACGGCGTGCTTTACTGCGAACCGTCCGATGTGGAAGAAATCGCACGCGTCATGAAAAAGATACTTTTGGATGAAAACATGCGCCGGATGCTTTCGGAAAAGGGGAAGAAGCGGAGCGGGAATTTTTCCTGGAACAAATTCACGGAAAAGATTTTGAACATAATCGACGGCGGATCCCATAAGCTGAAGGCGGGGAATGTTCCGCAAGCCAGCCATCCGGTTTTGGATAAATTAAAAAACCCCTTCAAAAGGGGAAATTAAGGGGAGCAAGAAAGTAGTAACTATATGTCTATTATATCATATTTTGAACAATTAGTCAAGTACGCGCAGCCCAGGTCGCTGAAGATTTATCTGGTTTTGGTAAATCTGCTTTTGACGATTTTCGCCATTTGGTTCGCCAATGTTGGGCTTTTGCCGTTTGCAAAAGTCTCGGATTTCGCGGTTTTTGTAATTCTCGGACTTCTTTTCGCGGCATACCGTCCGGGATGGGCGTTTCTGTTTTTTGTCGGAACTATCGCACTTGAGAATATAAACCTGGCCCCGGAAAGTCTGGGAGTGGCTTTGCGCCCATACCAGTTTTTCGCCGCGCTCACGATCGGAGCGCTTCTGGTCAGGGCTTTTCAGAAAAAAAGTCCGGTCAAATTTCCGAAAATGAACCTGGCGGATTGGGCCGTGTCAATTTTCGCACTTTCCGGATTTTTAAGCGCTCTCTTCGCCCTTGAAAAAGGCGTCGCCTTCAAACAGTCGGTCGTCGCCCTTTCTTTCGTCGCCATTTATTTTCTCGCAAGGACTTTTATCCAGAATCTTTTCGACATCAAAAGGATCCTGCCATTCTTTTTGAGCTCTTCGGCAGTCATCCTTGTTTATGGAATCTGGCAGAACGTGCGCTTCGCCAAGGGGCTGGAAAGTTTCGAGGTGATGCCAGGAAGGCCGAACGCGACCTTTACGGAGGCGGATTGGCTGGGAATGTTTATCGTTTCCTTGCTGTCGGTCGTGTTGGCTGTTGTTTTTTATCAAAATAAAAAAACGGGAATTTCCAATTTTCAATTTCCAATTTTCAATAAATTTTCAATTCCTCAATTTTTAAATCATACATTCCTTGTTTTGTTGTTTATCGTCCTTATAATTACCGTTGCCCGTAGCGCGTGGCTTGGGGCGGCCGTCGTTACGATCGGATTTTTGAAAATAGTCCTGATCGACGGGTCCTGGAAAATCGGTCCGCCAGCTGGCGGATGGAAATGGAAAAAAGCCGGACAGGCGGCGCTCGGTATCTTGGTGTCTTTCGTCATCGCGCTGGGAACGGTGACGCTTTTCAATCTTTCGTCTTTCCAATTGGCTCAGCGAGTCCAAAGCACGGCGGGACTTCAAGAAATCACGATTTCCTGCGAGAGTGGAAATTCCGGAGAGCTCGGGCAATACGGATGCGCCCATATAAATTTGGAGGAGATTGAGAGCGAGAAAGCGGAAGGTAAATTCGTCTCCACGACGCTGCGTCCTGATCCGAACGTGGATTTGCGCGCGCAGATTTATAAAAAATCCTGGAACAAAATCAAGGGCAATCCCGTCTTCGGGATAGGCTGGGGGAATATCGGAAAGGTTCTGGGAACTGACGAGCGCGGAGCTTCGCTCAACGCCAGCAACATCTTTTTAGAAGTCTGGCTGGGGGCGGGAATCGTCGGGCTGGTTTCTTTGGTATTCGTTTTAGGATTTATTCTGATAAAATCGCTGAGTTTGTTTTATAAGGGCGGCGTGGAGGAAAAGACGGTCGCGGCCTTCGTGGCACTCGGAACTTTCGCGGTCCTTGTCCCGAACCTTTTCAATTCGGGGATATTTTTAGGGTTCCTATGGATGTATTTGGGGATAGCGGTCTCGCTTTTATCAAAAGACAATTAGGTTTAAAAAGTAAACCCATAAATTAATATATGGGTTCAGAATAAAGACATACTAAGTAAAATTCATGGCAAAGGTGAAACCCTACGAAATAGACCCTAAGGAAAAATTCGAGGCTATCGACAGCCTTTTTGAGGTGGTTTTAAAATTGAGAACCAAGCAGGAAATCGTGGATTTTTTCATGGGTTTGTTTTCTTCAAGCGAATCATTGATGATGGCGCGGAGAATCCAGATCGCCAAGATGCTTTTGCGGGATAAAAATTATGATGAAATAAAAAAGAAATTGAAGGTTGGAAGCGTCACGATTCATAAAACCGATCAATGGCTAAATGAAGGAGATGAAAAATACACGATTTGGTTAAAAGGACGACTTGCTGAAGACGCGAAAGAAAAGAAGATTAAAAAGACGGCAACATATGAAAGCTTGTTAGACAAATATCCTTATCATAGAATAATAAAAAATTTGTTTTCCTGACAAATCAATAAATTAATATATGGATTTAAAGAATAATATGGAGATAAGTTTGTTTATGGCTATGTCGGCAAACGGGATGGTTGCCAGGGAAAACGGGGAAGAAGATTTTTTGTCCGACGCTAATTGGGAATTGTATTGCGGATTGGCAAGAAAAGCGGGCGCAATCATAATCGGCAGAAAAACTTATGAAGATGTTAAAAAATATTATAATGAATATTCATTTGATGATCTGACCGATGTTAAAAAAGTAATTTTGACCAGGGATAAAAATTTTAAAATAAAAGGTGATTATATTATCGCACATTCACCGGAAGACGCTTTGGATAAGTTATCGGCTCTCGGAGTAAGGGAGTCATTAGTAAGCGGTGCGACTGTCAATACCGCCTTTGCTAAAGAGGGTTTGTTGTGCAATATCGTCTTGGCAATCGAGCCGGTTGCGATTGGAAAAGGAATCAGTGTTTTTTCAAAAGAAGAATTCGATCTGGATCTTTCATTGGAATCGGTAAAACAAGAAAAAGACGGTAGAGTGATATTGAAATATAATGCAATAAACAAATTAATGATATAAAAATGCGCATCGGAATCGATATCAGGCTTATAGGGAAAAACAGGACCGGGGACGAGGCCGTGTTTTTCAATCTGACCAAGAATTTGGCAAAGATTGACAGCGAAAACGAATATCTGCTTTTTACTGATGTGACGGACGAAGGGAAACTTTCTGAAATCTTGAAGCGGTTGGAAATTGAAGATAAGCGGAATTTCAAGATCATTTCCATTGAGACCAAAAACAGGTTTTCTTGGAACTTTTTGACCTTGCCTGCATATCTTCGCAAAAACCCGGTGGATGTCTATCTGACCCAATATATCGTCCCTTTTTTCGTGCCTAAAAAGATCAAGATAGTCACGATCATCCATGACATTTCCTTCAACTTCTTCCCGCAGTTCATCAGGAAATCCGATTTGCTGTTTTTGAAAACCTTGATCCCGCTCAGCATCGAAAAGGCAGACAAAGTCCTGGGGGTTTCCAGGTTCACCCGCGACGAGATCGTGAAATTTTATAAAACCGAGCCGGAGAAGGTGGATTTTTTCCATAATGCCGTTTCGGAAGACTTCAAAAGCCAGGACGTTTCCGAGGAAAAACTCCGTGAAGTCAAAAAGAAATACGGTCTTCCGGAAAAATTCTTCCTCTATGTCGGGACGCTCCAGCCGAGAAAAAACATCCCTTTTCTTCTTGAAAGTTATGCGCAAATCAAAGACAAGACCGCAGATACGAAATTGGTTCTGGTGGGGAACCGCCAGGCGCACAATTTCGATGCCCGCATAGACGAAGCGGTCCGAAAACATAATCTGGAGGAAATCGTAGTATTTCCTGGATTCATAGACGAGCAGGACAAGGCCGCGGTGTACAAGCTGGCGCATGTGTTCGTTTTTCCGTCGCTTTATGAAGGTTTCGGAATTCCGGTCCTGGAGTCTTTCGAGATGGGGACTCCGGTGCTGGCCGCGGACATCCCGAGTCTTCGGGAGGTGGGCGGAGACGGGGCACTGTTCGCCGACCCGGAAAGTATTGATAAATTTTCCAAAGCGTTGTATGATATATCCATTGAGGAAAAATTAAGAAGCGAGCTTATGAGCTCAGGATCCAGGCGCGCTGGGCTTTTTTCTTGGATGAAAACGGCCGAGGACGTGCTTGGGAAATTGCAG
>LCPX01000009.1:4749-36688 GCA_001003855.1 Candidatus Moranbacteria bacterium GW2011_GWE1_49_15
GCGCGAAGACAAGCCTTTGTGACGGGAATAAATAAGTAAGATAAATCAAATATTTTATGGGCATCATGAATCGGGCAGCTGACAAAGACGGGTTAAGGATAAAGAAGGGGAAAGGCCGCAAGGCCCTGTGGATAATCCTGGGGTTGTTTTTGCTTTTCGGGGGAATCGCTTATTGGAAAGCGGGAAGCGTCTTCAATAAGGTTTCCACCAACGGGGGACTTTTCCAAAACCTTATCAGCGCCATCCCCGGAGTGAACGACGAGGTGAAGGGAGAAAGCGAAGACAGGATAAACATAGTTGTTTTGGGCATGAGGGGGGCGAACATCCCCGGAGGCGGGACGTTGGCCGACACCATCATGGTCGTCAGCGTGAAGCCGAAGGAAAACAAAGTTTCCATGCTTTCGATTCCCAGGGATCTCTATGTCGACAATCCGGCGCTCGGAGCCAAAAGCAAGATAAACGCCGTTTACGCATATGGGGAGCAAAAAGAGGTGGGTCAGGGATTGGAAGACATGAAGAAGGTCTTGGAAGACGTGACCGGATTGCCGGTGCACTACGGAGTGGTTATAAATTTCAAGGGTTTTTCCGATTTGGTTGATGCCATCGGGGGAGTGGATGTGGATTTGCAGCAGCCGTTTTCCGAGCCGCTCCAATTTAACGAAGCCCGTGTTTGCGACGATACCGTTTTCACGGTGCCTACCGGGGAATTTGAAATCAAGAAAAACAAAAAGAACGGTAAGATAACCGCGCAATATCCGCTTTGCACGAATCCGGACCTCGAGTGCGGGGGAGCTTTCAATCTTCCTGCTGGAAAGCAGACTTTGAACGGAGAGAACGCGCTTTGCTTCGTGAGGGCCAGGAAGAGCTCGAGCGACTTCGACCGCGCCAGGAGGCAACAGTTGGTCATCCAGGAAATAAAGGAAAAGGCTTTGAGTCTGGGAACGTTGACCGATTTCAGCAAGATAAGCGATATGTTGGACAGTCTCGGAAACAACGCCCAAACCGACATGCAGCTTTGGGAAATGAAAAAAATGTTCGAATTGTACAAAGGAATGGTTGATCCCCAGATGTACCAGAGAGTCTTGGACGATTCCAGTGAAGGACTTCTCTATTTCCCTCCGGCGGAAATGTATCCCGGTGCAGGGTCAATTTTGTTGCCATCCGGAGACAACTATGACAAGATCCGTGAAATGGCGCAGAATATCTTCTCAACTAAATAGCAAAGGCAGGATTCGAATTGAAAGGCTCATTTCCGAATAGCGCTTGCCGGCAGGCGGGCACGCATGGGTCTGAATGATGGATTTTGCAAAATCACCACGGAACGATATGAATCTTTCAATCATCGTCACAAGCTACAAAAATCCGGACCTGTTGAAGGTCTGCTTGAATTCGATAAGGGAAAGCCTCGGAAATTTCGAATACGAGCTCATCGTGGCCGATTCCGAAACCGAGGAAAGGACCGAACTTATGATGAGGGAGGATTTTCCGGATGTGAAATTTTTTCCTTTCGAAAAGAATGTGGGGTTCCAAGCGCTCCTGAAAAAAGGCATCGAGGAAAGCGAAGGGGAACATCTCTTGCTTCTCAACGGAGATATCATAGTGACGCCGGGGTCGGTCGAAGCTTTGTATGGATACCTGGTGCAGAATCCGTCGGTCGGGATCGTCGGGCCGAAATTGCTGAACTTCAATAACACGCTCCAGCATTCTTGCTTCAGGTTCTATGAGCCGATGACCATAGTCTACAGGAGGACGCTTTTGGGGAAACTCGGATTCGCCAAAAAACACCTGGATTGGTTTTTGATGAAAGACCGGGATCATGAAAAGATTCTGGAGGCCGACTGGTTGATGGGATCGGCCCTTATGGTTTCCCGCAAGGCTCTGGAAAAAGTCGGACTGATGGACCCGAGATTTTTCATGTATATGGAAGACGTGGATTGGTGCAGGAGGTTTTGGGAGAACGGATACAAGGTGGTTTTCTATCCGAACTCATCCATGCACCACTATCACGGCAAAGTGAGCGGCAAGAAAGGAGTCGTCCATTCCTTACTTTTGAACAAATACACTTGGATCCATATCATAAGCGCCATCAGATATTTCAATAAATACAGGAACAAACCGCTCCCAAGAAGTAATTGATATAAAAAAACTATCATGCAAGACAATCCAAACATGACAGGGAAAAACCCGACGACATTCGAAGGATACAGGACCACGGTGTTTTTGATACTTTTCCTTATAGTCGGCTTCTGGGTAGGTTTTGAAAAGGGAAGGCTGGTGGGATCGGCCGGCACGGAGGAGAAGGTTTCCCTGGAAGGGGCTATCATTGAAAACAGGGAGGGAGATGGGAAGGTGGATTTCGATCTTTTTTGGGATGTTTGGGATCTTCTCAGGGATAAATATGTGGACTCCGAGAGTTTGGATGCCAAAAAACTCATGTATGGGTCCATTAACGGGATGTTGCAGGCGACCGGGGATCCCTACACGCTGTTTCTTAATCCTGAAGACAATAAGCGTTTCAATGAGGAAATAGAGGGCAGTTTCGAAGGTATCGGAGCAGAATTGGGCGTGAAGAACGGCATGCTGACCGTCATCGCTCCCTTGGAGGGGACACCGGCTGAAAAAGCGGGCCTAAGGGCTGGGGACAAGATAGTCGACATAAACGGTAAATCCGCTTCGGAGATGACTTTGGAGGAGGCGGTTAGCCAGATACGCGGACCTAAGGACACGGAGGTCGTGCTTACGATATTCCGTGAAGGAGAGGAAAGCACCAGGGATATCAAAGTCCAAAGGAATTTCATCAGCGTAAAGAGCGTGAAAGTGGAATCCATGAATGGCGGAATCGCCCATCTGAAGATTAGCCGATTCGGAGAGGATACGACCAGGGAGTTTTCGGCGGCATTGAACAGCGCCAAGGCGGGCGGAGCGAAAGGGATCGTCCTCGACCTCCGGAACAATCCGGGAGGTTATCTGGACGCGTCCATAAGCGTCGCAAGCAAGATGCTTCCCAAGGGAAAGATCGTGGTCATCGAAGAGAATGCGGATAAGACCCGCAAGGAGGTCGCGGCCCGCGGTGGAGACGTTTCCAGTGAAATAGAAACCGTCATCATTATAAACGAGGGAAGCGCCAGCGCCGCGGAGATTCTGGCTGGAGCGCTCGAGGAAAACAGGGAAAACGTCACATTGGTAGGAAAAAAATCCTTCGGAAAAGGATCGGTCCAAGAACTCGTAAGGCTTCCCCAGGGGACCGCGGCCAAGATAACCGTGGCGCGCTGGCTTACCCCCAAGGGAAACCAGATAAACGAGGTCGGCATATCTCCGGAGGTGGAAGTCGAGCTGACCAATGAGGATTATGAAAATGACAGGGATCCGCAACTGGACAGGGCCTTTGAGATAATCAGAGAAAAAATCGGCGGATAATTTTCCTTAAGGTATCGACGAAATCTTCAATGGTTATCATCGGTGAATAAAAAAACCGTCGGCATGGGCCGACGGTTTTTGTTTGCTGAGGAAAGTTTATTTGACCGTTTCGTAACCTTTTTCTTTCCAGACGTCCAATCCTCCCCTGACAACATTGACCGAAAGAAGTTTCATGTCATAAAGCTTTACGGCTGCCTGGAACGATTCTATTTCGTTATCCGCATAGATGATGATCTGTTTGGATCCTCCCACCTCCGCGCGCCTTTTTTCGATTTCCGCCAGCGGAATGTTCACCGATCCCTCGATATGCCCTTCGTTGTAAAAGACGTTTCTGCGGGCATCGATAACCAGGGCGGGCTGTTTCTTGGCGATGACGCCGCGGAATTCATCGAGCGTCATGAACGATACTTTCGCTTGGTCCTGGAACGAGGACAGGTCCCCCCAGGTCACGGTCCTTTCTCCTATGGATTTCCAATATGGACGCTCCCGACCCCTCTCTTTTTAAGATTAGCGATCGCCGCGTCTATCTCGTCCACGTTTGCCGCGCCTATCAAGACTGTTTCCTTTCCCGAATCAAGCGATGGGCTGGTTTCGAGATCTCCAAGGCGGACATTGACCGAGTCGATGATGTGCTCCAAGCCGAACTCTTCGGGAGACCTGAGGTCGACCAGTTGGACCTGTTCCTTCCTTATCTTTTCCGGAAAGAATATTCCGCCGCTGTTTCGACGTCAGCTTGGTCGGTGGAGTCTTTTTTCGAAACGTCGGATTTTTCAGCCCTGTAGACCGTTACCGCGGTAACGGTCAAAATCGCGAAAACCCCCACGGCGACGATGATCCTCTGCTTTGCTCTTTGGTCCATTTCCATTTTTCCTTGTTAAACGATTTCGCTTTGCGAATTTCCCGCTATCGGGACAGGGCAAGGAAAAACCGTCCAATTAATTTTTATTTTTATTTACGATAAGATACTCCCGATGAAATTCGGATAGCCGTTGGAGAAATCTTGGGCTGACATGGTCTTTTTCCCTTCGGGCTGGATCTCTTCCAATATTATAACACCGTTTATGGCCTGGACCCCAATGGATTCTCCCAATTGGAATATTTCCCCGGTCTCATGATGGGTCGCAGGGTTGTTTTTTTGAAGGCTTATTTTTATCAATTTGAGTCGCATGACGGAATCGCCATTCTTCCAAAAAGCGAATATGCCCGGCCACGGATAAAGCGCCCGGTATCGGTTGTGTATTTCCTGGGCGTCCTGTTCCCAAACGATCCTTCCGTCTTCGCGTTCTATGAGTTGGCAAAGGGTCGCATGCGAACCGTCCTGTTTTCTGGGTTCGATTTGTCTTCGTACCCAAAGCGGAACCGTTTTCAAAAGCAGATGGATGCTTAGTTCGGAAAGTTTTTTCGAAAGCGTTTCGGCATTGTCATAGTCTTCGATCCGGATCCTTTCCTGGGAAAGGATGTCCCCCGTGTCCATACCTTCGTCCAAGAGCATGATAGTCGTTCCCGTTTCTTTTTCTCCCAATAGTAGGGCGTTTTGGATAGGGGAGGGACCGCGGAATTTCGGAAGAAGCGAAGGATGGATGTTGAGGCAACCGAGCCCCGGAGCTTCCAGGACTTTTTTCGGCAAAAGCCTTCCATAAGCGGCGACGATCACGAGGTCGGGCTTGAGATTCTTGAATTCGGAAACAGCCTCCTCGTTGAATTTCTCCGGCTGGAAAACGGGGATGTCTTTTTCTGAAGCAAGCTTTTTGACAGGGGACTCGGAGAGTTCTTGTTTCCTGCCGACTTTGGAATCTGGCTTGGTGAAGACGCCGACTATATTGAAATCATTGTGAACGAGAGCTTCCAAGATTTCTTTGGCGAAATCGGAGGTGCCCATGAAAACCGTCCGCAGCTTGATATGTTTATTCTGTTCCATCATTTTTTTCTTTTTGTATTTTAGGTTTCCTGCTTTTCTTGATGCGGTCGATGATCAGCACTCCATCGAGGTGGTCGATCTCATGTTGGAGTGCCCTTCCCAGCAGGCCGTCAGCCTTGATTTTTTTGGCCATGCCTTTCTCATCAATATATCGAACTTTCACTTCTTCCGGCCTGTTTATTTCGAAAAATTCCCCAGGGAAGCTGAGGCATCCTTCCTCCATCACGATCTTGGTTTTGGATTTGGCGGTGATCTGCGGATTGATGAGTATGAACGTTTCTCCGCCTTCTTCGATCACGCATAGCCGAAGACTTTTTCCGACTTGGGGCGCGGCCAGGCCCAACCCGTTGGCCCCCCGCATGGTTTCGAGCATTTCCAAAATCAAAGCCTGGACCTCCGGGCTCAGGGGATCCTTTATCTTCTCGGTTTTTTGGCGGAGCACCTCGTCCCCGTTTTTTCGTATTTCCAAGGTCATATTCTTATAGAGGACTCTTGATGTTTCTCAACATCGGATTGGTCACTTTGGTATAAATTTGCGTCGTTCTAATATTAGCATGGCCGAGCAGTTCCTGTACATATCGCACGTCTACGCCGTTTTCCAGAAGGTGGGTGGCAAAGCTGTGGCGGAGGCTGTGGAAGGTCGCATCTTTTTGGATCCCGGCCCTCCTCAGGGCATTTTCAAAAATCAGCTGTGCGGTCCTGGTCGTCAACTTGCCCCCGCGTTCGCTTGCAAAAACATAATCATCCGGATTCCTGTTGGCTGTTAAAGTTTCAATTTCTTCAGCAAGTTTTTCCGGAAAGACGGTTATCCGATCCTTGTTGCCCTTGGCTCCTTTGATATGGATTGTCAATTCACGAAGGTCTAAGTCTTTAATTTTCAGATCAATTGCTTCGCTTACCCGCAGTCCTGAGGCATAGGAAATGGAAATGAGCAGTTTATGCTTCGAGTTGTTTATCGAGCTTATAATCTTCTGGATTTCATCGCGCGACAGGACGACTGGCAATTTACTCGGCGTTTTGGCAAAACGGATGTCTATTTTTTCGCGGTATTTTAAAACATTCCAACAGAAGAAGTTGATAGCTTGCAGGCTTTGGTTGACGGTCTGCGAGGACATGCCCCGATCGATTTTTGAAAGCAGATGTTTTTTGATGGAATCTATATCCACGCAGTCAAAACTATCCTGCTTGTAGCGCAAATAATCCGCGACGCAGGCCACGTAGCTCATGACCGTCTTAGGGCTGTATTTCCGCAATTTCAGCTCGTCTTCCAGTTTTTTCAAATAGACCTCCATCGATACTTCTGCTATAATTAAGTCACAACTAAATTATACAGAATAGTCGCAATTAATACAATATCCCGTATAATATGTGAAATCATTTCGCATATGAATGAGTTGTACGAAATAAAATTTTATTTTTAACTATAATCTATGGCTTATTTCAATAAAATTGGTCTGTTGTATCTCAACGACGATCAGTCAAAATTTTTAGTGTGTGAAAAGAATAACTTTACCTCCGACTTCATTATGCCTGGTGGTCAGGTAGATGATGGTGAGAATGATGAAGAATGTCTCGTCCGTGAAATTAAAGAAGAACTCGATGTAGACATGGATAAGACAAGTCTCATATTTATAAAGGATTATGTAGATGTGGCGGCTGGTGACCCAACGAAAGATGTTTCTATAAAGTTGTACGAAGGTAAAATTATCGGCGAGCCTAAGCCGTCTGCTGAAATAATTAAGTTTCATTGGGTTGGCAAGGACGACTTGTCTCATCCTCGGCTTTCCCCGATTATTAAGAACAAAATTTTACCTGATCTTATCGCAAAGAACATGCTAAAATAAAATTTTACATCGCAGAACATCGAGTATGAGGCAAAAATATTTTACTTTTTAGTAATTAAATAGATGAACGTAAAATATTTTTGACCCAAGTTCTGTTTCGTTTCACTTCAACAGAACTTCTCATACTCGAAAACGTTAGTTGAAATTTCGAGTAATATTTTTTTATAAGAAGACACTTATGAAGCCGGATTTCGATTCAGCGCTCCAAAAGCACTTTGATGCGATCACAAATAGGGATTTAAACGCTTTCAAATCCCATCTTACGCAAAACGAAACCTTGTATACCATCGTACAAAATGGGCACGCCTTCACGACTCCAGAAGAAACAATTGCTATTCATAAAGAGTGGTTCAAGGATCCTAATTGGATTTGGGAGGGTTCCGTGGTTCACAAAGTGGTTGGCGAAGATATAGCAATGGCGCTCGTTAAATATGACTACCGTGCTAAAGCGGAAGACAAACCATTCAGCACTTGGTTGACATACGTGTTTCAATTAGAAGATAACGAGTGGCGCATTATACACGACCACAATACCGCACTTGACTTTTATGCCTTTGCAAAATCAGCTGGGATTAATGACTAACAAGGAGAATAAAAAAAAGGGGGGGCCAGGTACCTTTTTTATTCTTTTAATGGTAACACGAACAGCAAGGAGGAATGTTTAAGAAAGGCTTATGGAATCATGACCCGAAAGTATAGGGGTTACCGCGTGAAAACTTATACCAGGTTTTTTGAAATTTTCAAAAAAGACATCGGGTATTTCTGGGGCAGGGAAGGGTTTTTGCATTGCACGAATATGAATTTTATCATGCGCGTATTGCTGGTGAAGAGCGGCTTTTTTGCCGAAGAAGATCTGAAACTCAAATGGACCCAGATTTGGTACGTCTCACCACACCAGTTTTTGCAAGTGAAGGTTGATGGTAAATGGATCGATGTCGACATCTGGGCAAATGTTTACGGAGTCGGGTTCGGAAAGCATGCAAAAGGGTTCAGATAGGTAAGAAAGGAATATATTTTTTGGAAAATAAAAAAGCCACCTCAATCGCTTCGCGTTGAACGGTGGCTTTTCGGTTCTTTTGACCGTTATTTTTCCGGCATAATTATGCCGGTTCTGCAATGACTCGCTTGGCCATGTCGGGAGTTGGCATGGCTTCCCGGCCAGTCTTCAGCGCCTCAGCTTCAGTGGTGAATTTGAAGGCGTCTTCCTTCTCTCTTGCCCAAAGCCAAGATCCGAATCGGAGCGTTAGCCACAGGTTGCTGTGGCCGAGGCTGTCTTTCGCTACGTACATGGCAATCCTCCTTGTCGTCGTGATTTGACAGTAGTTAGGCTTGTCGTACGATCGTTGCCACCCAGACTAGAAATATCTCAATAGTCCAAAGGCATGTGACCATTTGAATTACCCGACCTTTTTCCCTTGAGGGCAGGGTTGTCAGAAAACCCACCGCATCGACAATAGTCAGGACGAGCCAGGTTGATTTTTCCGATTGGAAACCTATGAAAACCTCCAAGGGTCCGAACCATACGGAGTAGAGGGTTTTCAGAAAGTAAACAGGGGCCAATATGGCAATGAATCCGAAAATTTTGACATTGGTTTCATTGGACATGATTTTTTCCACCCAGATCGTGGGACCTTCTATGAGCATGACAAGCGCTTTCATGAAAACCTCCTTTTCGAGATAATAAGAACTGCGGGACGTTTAAATTGACATCGATATAATATATCAGCAAATAATGAAAGTGTCAAGCTATCTGGATAGGGTCTACGTCGATAACCCAATCCGAAGAAAGTTTTTCCAGGACCTTCCTGATCCCAAGAGGGATTTCTTTTTGGGATGGAAATTTGAGGATGATCTGTTTTTTCCTTTTGCCTCTGACGTTGGAAACGAGCGGGTCTATCGGTCCGATCAATCTCGGCTTAGGTGAGATTGCCGAAACCGCCGTTTCCAGCTCTTTGAAGATTTTCCCGCTCTCTTTTTCGATTTTGCCCGCGTCAGCGTGTTGGCAGACGAGCTTGATCAGCTTTCCGAACGGGGGAAGGGAAAGGTCTTCGCGCAGGACAATTTCTTTTTTATAAAATTTGGCGTAGTCCATCTCCGCCGCCGCTTGGATGGCTAATCTGGACGGGTCGAACGTCTGAACGATCGCTTTTCCAGGGAATTTGCTTCCGATCCTGCCGGTCCGACCGACCGCCTGCATGATATGCGAAAAAGCCTGTTCGTCCGTGAGGAAATCGGGAAAGGAAAAAAGGCTGTCCGCGGTGATGACTCCCACCAGGCCGACATTGGGAAAATCCCAGTTCTTCGTGATCATCTGAGTGCCGACCAGGACGTCGATTTTTCTTTGGGAGAATCCGTCATATATTTTCTGCTGGTATCCCGGTTTTTTCGAGGAGGTCGTGTCGATCGTGGCGGTGTTCGCTCCCGGGAAAAATTTCCGGACCTCCCTTTCGACGGAGTGCGTCCCGAAGCCGACGTTCTTGAACTCAGATCCTCCGCACTCTTTGCATCTGGGGAAAATGTCGCTTTTATATGAACAGTGCAGGCATTTGTACTCGCCGCTTTTGTCATAGACCAGGGCGCGGTCGCACTTGGGGCAGAGAAGGACGGCTTTGCATTTGGCGCAGGTGGAAAAGGAGCTCATTCCCTGATGGTTGATGAAAAGGACTGTCTGCAGTTTGTTTCTAAGCGCGTATCCGATTTCATTTTGCAACGAAGTCGAGAGGAAGGAGTAGTTGGCTTTCTTTTTCCCGTCGAAACTCGTCCATTTTTCTTTGCGCATGTCGACGAGTTCGATGTCGGTAGGTTTTAAATCGAATTTTGGAATTTCTACCAAATCGATCTCCTTATTTAATGCTTGATGGTACGTTTCGATTCGGGGAGTGGCCGTTCCCAAAATCAGTTTCGCTTTGAAGATTTCGGAGAGTTTTTCCGCCACGGCGCGCGCGTCATAGCGGGGATTCATATCCCATTGCTTGAAGGAAATGTCCTGCTCCTCGTCGATGACGATCAGCTTGAGGCTCGCAAAAGGCGCGAACACCGACATCCTGGTGCCGATGACGATCTTCGCTTCGCCCGAGCGTATCTTTTCCCATTGTGTGTAAAAAGATCCTTTGGAAATCTTGCTGGTCAGGATCACGATTTCCTCCGGTTTGAATTTCGCGCTGTATCTTTCCAACGCTTGCGGGGTCAGGGTGAGTTCCGGAAGCAAGATTAGGAATTGCGCCTGCGGATCTTTCTTTTTGATCCGTGAAATGGTTTCGAGATAGACCTCGGTTTTTCCGGAAGACGCCGGACCGTGAAGGAGGAAGGTTTCAGGTTTCAGGTTAGGGGTGATGGGGGATAGGATTTTTTCCACGGCTTCCTGCTGCTCTTTGGTCAGCGTCACCTGCTTTCGATTTCCAACTTCCGGATTTTTGATGCGGAGCCCTTTTCTTTCCTTCACTATTTTCGGGATGAAGTGCTTGAGGGAAATACCGAGAGGGGAAACGTAATGTTGCGAGATGAATTTAGCCAATTCCAATTGTTTTTCCGTCAGAAAGTTTTCCGCTTGGACGGAAATGACGTTTTTAAGTTTGAAGTTTCCCAACCTTTCGAAATCGGACCTGCTCCCGAGCACTATTCCCTGGATCGTTCTTCGGAAAAGGGGAATGCTGACCAACGATCCCGCCGGTATTTCTTCATGATGGAGGTATGAAAAAGCCTGTCCTCTGGATAGGGGGATTCTGGCAAGCGGAATTACGTCAATGATGAATTTTTTCGGCTTATTCTCCATTGCTCAATTTTAGCAGAAAGGGAGGGGGAAGTAACCTTGACAGCGGAATTAAAGAGTGTCCTTATTTTGAACGGCTGCCACGCAGTCCCAGCCGTTCAAAAGGGCTTGAATAAAAGAAAGTTGTCTGCTATGCTGGCTTTATGCAAAAAAGAAAGATATTCATCGAAATAGAGGTTCCTAACCAGGTCAAAAAAAGGCTTGTTGAAAGGACGGAAAAATGGCAAACCCTGCCGGTAAAGTGGACGAGGCAGGAAAATCTGCATATAACGCTGCTGTTTTTGGGCTATGTGGACGAGAGCGTCATTCCCGATATCTGCCTTAAGGTTTCCGAGGCCGCTTCGCGCATCGAGCCTTTCGATATTTATTTCGATAAAATAGAAATCGGTCCAAATACCCAAAAACCCCAAATGGTTTGGTTTGCCGGGGAGGCAAGCGAGGAACTCAAAAATCTTTATGAGGCGGTCGAGAAGGAGCTGGATATTTTCCAGACCGGAAAAAAGGAATTCCGTCCTCACGTGACGCTGGGAAGGATCAGGAAAGCCAAATGGGAATCCTTGAAAGACAAACCGGAAATCGACGAACAGTTCAAGGTCGCTATGTCCGTCGACAATATCTTGGTCATGGAAAGCAAGGGGGAAGAAGGCGGTCAGGAGTATCACGTGATTGAAAGTTGCCCCCTAGCTTAGAAATCCGTTGAACGGAAAGAGGAAATCAGTTTAAGAGAACGGAAATTGGAAACTGGAAAGGTCCTTTTTCTGATTTCTTGTTTCATGAACCATTTTCTGTTTTCTCCGTTTGCCGGCAGGCAGGCAATAAACCATTTTCTTGATTTATGGATATACTCGGCGTCAGGGTGGATAATCTTAGCAGGGAAGATATACTTGCGAAAATAGAAAGTTTTTTCGATGAACCGAAATTCCATCAGGTTGCGACTATCAATCCGGAATTCATTCTCAAAGCGCAGGAGGATGCTGGATTTAGGAATATTTTGAACTATGGCGATCTGAATGTCGCCGACGGAATCGGTTTGAAATACGCTTTCGTGCGTTACGGATCCTGGCTGAAGGCGAGGCTTGCCGGAGCTGACCTGATGCAAGAAGCATTGAAGATGGCTGAGGGCAGGGGACTGGGTGTATTTCTGGCGATCAATAAAGACGGATTAAGCAATTTTGAAGAAATAAGGGACGCTTTATTGAAAATTTATCCCAAACTAAGCATCGAAGGTGAGGATTTTGATCCCCTCGATTTAGCCTATAAGCTGAAAACTGAAAGCTGCAAGCTGCTTCTTTGCAATTTCGGAGCGCCGCTCCAGGAGAAGTTCATAAATTCCCAAAAAAATGATATAATTAGGGTGGCCATGGGAGTCGGCGGAAGTTTCGATTTTTTGACCGGAAAGGTCGGAAGAGCTCCGATTTGGATGAGGAATGTCGGGCTGGAATGGCTTTGGAGGGCGATCGTCCAACCCATGGACAAGGCGAAGAGATTGAGGAGGATTTTCAAGGCGGTAATAATTTTTCCGTTAAAAGTAATTTTCGACAGAAGTTATGGAAAACAATGAAGACACAAGGGTACGTTTCGCGCCTTCGCCGACAGGGCAACTCCACGTAGGGAGCCTTCGGACGGCTTTATATAATTATCTTTTTGCCAAAAAAACTGGCGGGAAGATGCTTCTTCGCATCGAAGATACGGACCAAAAAAGATTCGTTCCGGGAGCCGTGGAAAGCTTGATCAAATGGCTGAGATGGTCCGGAATAGCCTGGGATGAAGGGGTTTTCGTCGATCCTGAAAAAATAAAAAATCACAAATCCGAGATCGTCGAATCTAAAAATTATGAAGGCGTCTTGGAGGCGGGAAATTTCGGGCCGTATATCCAATCCGAAAGATTGGATATCTATAGGAAATATGCCAAGCAGCTTGTCGCTGAAGGCAAGGCTTATTACTGTTTCTGCGAGCCTCAGCGATTGGAGAAAATGAGGGAAGACCAGACGAAGAATGGCAAGTCCCCGATGTATGACAGGTTTTGCCTGACGAATCTCAAGGAGGAGGAAATAAACGAAAATTTGAAAAAAGAATGTCCGCACACCATCAGGCTTAAGATACCGAGGGATGAAGCGGTGGTTTTCGAGGATGTGATCCGAGGCAAGGTTTCATTCAGCACCAATACGATCGACGACCAAGTGATCTTGAAGTCGGACGGTTTTCCCACTTACCATTTGGCCAGTGTGGTCGATGATTATGAAATGAAAATATCCCACGTCATACGCGGCGAAGAGTGGCTTCCCAGCACGCCGAAACACGTGCTTCTTTATCGGGCTTTCGGTTGGGAGGTGCCGATGTTCGCCCATCTGCCGTTGCTTTTGAATACGGAAAAGAAAAAGCTTTCCAAAAGGCAGGGTGACGTCGCGGTGGAGGATTATGTGGAAAAAGGTTATCTCAAAGAGGCTTTGGTCAATTTTGTCGCCCTCTTGGGTTGGAATCCCGGAAAAGGAAAAACCCAGGAAATCTTTTCCGTCGAGGAGCTCATTGAAGAATTCGAACTCTCCAAGGTGCACAAAGCCGGAGCGGTTTTTGATTTGAAAAAACTGGATTGGATCAACGGGCAGTATATTAAAAAAATGTCGGCTGACAAGTTGTATGTCCAAACCCTGCCGTTTTTCGAGAGGAAGGAATTTTTCATGAAAGCTCCTGAGGAATGCAAGAATGAGGAATATCTCAAGAAAGTCCTCGCGATCGAACAGGAAAGACTGCTCAAACTTTCGGATGTCGGGGAGGAAAACAAGTTTTTCTTCAATGATATTTTCGTCTATGACGTCGGATTACTTGCCTGGAAAGACATGGGCATGGATAAAGTGGAGGAAAATTTGAAAGTGGCAAAAAATCTTCTGGACGGAATTTCTGGGAATGATTGGACCAGAGAGAGCGTAGCCAAAATCCTTTTGGAAGCGGCCGGCGAGAACCGGGGAGAATTCCTTTGGCCGCTCAGAGTCGCGCTTACCGGCGAACAAAGGTCTCCTTCTCCGTCGGACGTGGCGTGGGTAGTCGGCAAGGAAGAATGCCTCCGAAGAATAGACAGGGCTTTGGCCTTGATGAAATAAGAAGCGGAATCGAAAAAAACAAAAAGAAAAATGAAATCCATTATCAGTATGGCAAATAAAAAGAAAATCTTCGCGATGCCTATCATCGCGGTTTTGGTTTTGTCGGTGACAGTTTTCTCCTACTCCGAAGCCGAAACGATAGATGAATTGGCCGGTACCGGCCAGGACGAAGAAACCCAGAAGAAAATCGAGGAGTTGGAAGAAAAAGCCGAGAAATACCGCGAAATAATCGAAGTCAAGCAGAAGCAGCAGGAGTCGCTGAGCAACCAGATATCGATAATGAACGCCAACATATACCAGGTCGAGACCGAAATCAGCGCGAATAAGCAGAAGATAGAAGCTCTCAATACCGACATATCCAGGAAACAAACGGAAATCCGCGACAAGGAGGAAACCATTCTTTCCCAGAAAAAACTCATCGCCGACCTCCTGAAAGTTTTCTATGAGAACCAGCATCAGAATATTTTGGCGGTATTCCTTTCCAGCGGCAAGTTCGATCCGTTTTTATCCCAAAAGGACCAATTGGCGCAAACCGGAGACAAGATCCGTGAAATCCTTGAAAACGTGAGGTCGCTCAAGGAGAAACTCGAGGAAGAAAAAAAATCGCTGGAAGGGGACAGGGCCAAGTTGACCGAACTGCATTTGGATCTTCAAGACAAGAATCAGAATTTGGAAAACAACAAGACCCAGAAACAAATCCTGTTGACTCAAACGCAGGGCGAAGAGGAGAGATATAAGAAGCTTTTGGAGAAAGTCGAGGAGCAGAAACTGGAACTCTTGAACATCGACGAGTTGTATCTGGCCAGCGGCCTGTCAGTTGATGATTTCAAGAAGCCCCCGTCGTCGCTCAACGCCTCCTTGTCTTGGTTTTATTCCCAGAAAGATTCTTCGTGGGCCAATACCACCATCGGTAATTCGAAAAGTAAACTCAAGGACTGGGGTTGTGCCGTCGCCGCGGTAGCGATGGTTTTCACAAAGCATAAGGACGCGATAACTCCAAAAACTCTCGCCAAAGAGCCCATTTTTTCTTGGGATCTTATTAAGTGGCCGTCGGAATCCTTACCTTCGGGAAAAGTCGAGATAGACAGCCATGGTTTTTACCACGGCAACATAAGTTGGTCGGCGGTGGAGGATGCTATCGAAGACGGCAACCCCGTCATAGTTTACATAAAAAGGACTAAAGGAGGCGGACATTACGTGGTCATCCACAACAAGGACAAAAAGTCGGGGGACTACGTCGTGCACGATCCATATTTCGGGCCCAATCTCTATCTGTCCACCTCCAGAGCATTGGTCGGATCGATGGGATCGAGCAGTTCGACCGTCATCGACCAGATGATAATATACGAATAATCCTGATGGAAAGAATCCCGGAAATAAAATTCGAGAAAAAAGAAAGCGCACGAGAAAGATTGCTTGTTTTGGAAAAGGAAGGCTGATGGCTTTTCCATGGATCCGCCGTTAACGTCGATAAGCTTGAGCCTAGGCAGCCGTCTCGTTTTGATCGTGTGCTTAAACAGCATATGAAAGATGGAGACCCGTGTATCGCCGCAAGTCCTTATGCTGATATAGCCATATTCCGAGCGATTGTGAACGATGTTAATTTTTCGGATTATAGTTATTCAAGCAATTTTGGGGTTGAAGGGAGGGATGGCAAGGAAACAGTGAAGCTAGGAGCTTCGTTATGTGTCACTGATAATTTAGCAGGGAAGAAGGGCGTAGTGTACGTTTTCAACAGGGATGGATTCAGGCTACATGAAGCGGGAGTAATGGAGTGGCGCTGCGATATAGAGATGGCTCCATCCGAGAAGATAGAGGTTTGCGCTGATGACATAGTGCTGCCTATCGAGAATCTGGAGGAATGAATATTTTAAAAAATACCCTGTCAGGGGTTGTGCGACATTATGAATATATAGTAACTACCAGGTAGAGAATGGTAATCCTTGGTGTGACACATCCCTTGTCGGGGTGTTTTTTTATTATGTCTATGCGGGTTAGTTTGTTATTTTTAAAAATGCGATTTGATGATTGGATTGAAAAATTATCCAAGCTTGAATTCTATTTTTTTTAAAAAATAAATTTTAAAAATACAACGGATAAAATTTTTTTACATAGGGATTTAAAAAAAAATAAAAAAAATATCCATGTGATTAAGAAAATATTCTGATGACATGCGTGGGATTGAGAAATGCGATCAGAGACAAAGGTTTGAATGCATATATATTATATAGTTATGGATTATGGTATCCGAGTGCCCTTTGGATTTGGTTGGAGAAATGATGACTATTTGGGATACATGAATGTGCACCACGGTGACTTATTTCAGACGTGCGATTCTTTTGTCGCAAACGGACGGCATTGGGTGTATATGGATGTACCCCTGGATACATTCAAAACGCTCACAGCTCAATTTTTTGCGTCGTTTTGATGCCCGAGGGTATACATCTATGTGCCCCTGAAATGTATCAAAAATAATTTCAAAAATGAATACCTTGGGATGTAGGTATATGTATACCCATAGCCATCTGAATTTACATGAAAAATGAAGCGACCCAGGGGTGCATACATGTATCCGGAAATGTATGGATTTGGATGGGGGTTTTATTCCTATGTGTATATCCACAATACCTAGACGATCAAAAAAATTTGTCCATAAAAACGGTTGATAGTAGGAATAAAAAAATAAATAAAAGACGGGAAGCAGAAGCGTGGGATAGTGGCGCGCTGACTACCTAAGAGGGAGAGCGGCGGGTCTTAAAAGGTCAAAATAAGGGATAAATAAAAAATAGCGTTATGGAGTAATGGCTTATTTGAGCCATTATATTATTATAAGCGTCGTATAATCTACATTGTGCGACGTTGTTAATATAGTTCTCTAACCCATCTTTAATCCATAGATAGGCTTGGTTTGGATGGAAAATAAACATGGAATAAAATCAAAACCGCCCTCTCCCGTGTCCGGGTTGGGCGGTCCGATCATGTTCTCTCTGATCCTTGAATGGAGAATATTTTTATTTAATTTTCAATCTGAACACACCCGTGTCATGTATTTCAAATCCTAATGATTCGTAAAGTTTTCTGGCGGCGGCGCGCTTCGGGTTACTGGTCAGATCTATCAAGGAAACTTTTTTTTCTTTCGCTATTTCTATAATTTTTTCCATAACTCCCCTGCCCAAGCCCTGACCGCGATACTTCTCATCCACGATCACGTCTTCGATCCTTCCCACCAAACCCTTGGTCGGAACACGGTAGGTTATGAACGAGGCGAAGCCCGCGATTTCGCCGTCATTTTCAATGACGATGCAGTTGCAATTTTCATCGGCGATAAGCGCATCTTCGTCAAACTCGCGATAGTCGTACATGGCTGAAGGTTGTTGGAATATCCCGACAAGTTTTTCCTTATCCTCTTTCTCGAGTTTCCTATAGATTGCCATATATTGGAAATAAAAGTTTAATTATTTTTATTATATCAAAAAAGCAGGTCTTTGGAACCTACTTTTTTTGTTTGTAATTGTCGATGGCTTTCTTGAGGGCGTCCGCCGCAAGGTTGGAGCAGTGCATCTTGAGCGACGGCAATCCCCCGAGCTCTTCCGCTACGGAGTTGTTGGTGATTTTCAACGCCTCGTCGATGGTTTTCCCTTTGGCCAGATCCGTCGCCATGGATGAAGTTGAGATGGCCGCGCCGCATCCGAGCGTTTCGAATTTTATATCCTTGATGACTTCTTCTCCCTTCTTGTTTTTATTGACCTTTATGTACATCCTCATGACGTCGCCGCACTTGGGGTTTCCTACGGTTCCGACGCCGTCGGCGTTTTTCATCGCCCCTTGGTTATGAGGACGCGTGAAATGCTCGATCACTTTTTTTGAATATTTCTGCATTATGAGTCTATGAAGTCTTTCAAGTAACAAGTCTGTCAAGCGGTTATCTGCACAGCTTTATGGACTTTATGGACTTGATGGACTTTTCGCTAATATTTATTTGAATTCCGCCAGGACGTTTCCTGATATTTTGCGAAGTCTTGCCACCGTCACCTTGAGTTTCTTTATGAAGGTGTCCAGCTCCTGCTTGGTCGTGTGTTTGCCGATGGAAACCCTCAGGCTTCCGTGCGCTTGTTCGTGCCTAAGTCCCAATGCGAGAAGCACATGGGAGGGGTCGAGCGCCCCGGAAGAGCAAGCCGATCCGGTGGAAACCGCGATCCCTTCCAGATCCAACGAGAGCAGGAGTCCCTCTCCTTCCACGTCGTCAAATCTGAAATTGACGATATTCGGAGTCCTCTTTTCCTTGTGGCCGTTGAGGTAGGATTTCGGGATTTCCTTGAGGACTTTCGCGATGAGATAGTCCCTGAGCTTCTCAACTTGTTTTTTGGTTTTCTCCCTGTTTTTTTGGTCGTTCAGGGATACCATGGCGGCGCCCAATCCCACGATGCCCGTGAGGTTGTGCGTTCCTCCGCGCATTTTGTATTCCTGGTCTCCCCCGTCCTGGATCCTTTTTATCGCGGTCCCTTTTTTCACATAGAGCACGCCCGTTCCTTTCGGGGCGTATATCTTGTGTCCTGAAAAAGAGAGCAGATCCACTCCGAGTTTCCTCACGTCGCAATCCCAATAATTGGTAGCCTGGGTCGCGTCGGTATGGAAGATTATTTTCGGCAACTTCTCCTCTTCCCTCTCGGCATTGATCTTCGAAAGCATTTTTCCGATTTCCTCGATAGGTTGCAGGGTTCCGATTTCGTTGCTGACAAACATCACTGAGATCAAGACGGTGTCGGGCCTGACGGCTTTTTTCAAATCATCCAGCCTCACGATTCCGTCCTTGTGCACGGGCAGATAGGTCACCTCGGCCGATCCGTCCTTTTGGGCGGCTTTGCAACTGTCCAGCACGCAGTGATGCTCGATGGAGGTCGTGACGATGTGCGGTTTTTCCTCGGGTTTCCTCTTTATGGAATAAAAAGACCTTAATACTCCTTTTATCGCCAGGTTGTTCGCTTCGGTAGCCCCGGAAGTGAAAACGATTTCCGTCGGGGAGGATTTCAGGAACCTGGCCACCTCTTCCCGGGTATTGTCTATAACTTCAAGCGTTTCCTGCCCGAAGCCGTGTACGGACATGGGGTTTCCGAATTTTTCCGTAAAATATGGCAGCATCGCCTCCAGGACATTGCCGTCCACCGGGGTCGTCGCCGCGTAATCGAGATATATTTTTTTCGCCATGTGGTTTATTTTTTATCAGTTAGTTTTTTAAGCGTATAGCCGTATAACGTTTTTTTGATCTGGTGTTCGAGCTCCGTCCAAATGGTGCTGGAATTGCAGGATTTGGCGATGGCGCAGTTGGAACTCGTGCATTTCATCGGCGCGATCGGACCGTCCAATGCCTCTATTACTTCACCCGCGGTCATTTGGGAAGGTTTTTTCGAGAGGACGTATCCCCCGCTTTGCCCTTTCGTGCTGAGGACCAGGCCGTTTTTCTTGAGCGTCCCCATGAGCCTTTCTAGGTATTTCAGGGATATGGATTCCTCCTCCGAAAGCTCTTTGATGCTCTTTTGCCCGGGAAAAGTATGGGCCAGATTTATCATGGCCTTCAGGCCGTATTCGGCCCTGGTTGAAAACTTCATATGCGCAAATATTAATATCCTACCAAATAGGTATGTATTGATGTTATAATTTTTTTAAAATCGAGTCAAGACCCCAAGAGAAAGGGCCCGCTTTGCCTTTTTTTGGGATATTTTATACAATTGCTATAAGAACATCAGGATTTTTATAAACCCATAGAATTTCATATACATGCGCATTTCATATTCGGCGTTGAATACTTTTCAGACTTGTCCTCTGAAATACAAATATTCCAACATTGACAAGATCAAGGAGCCCAAAAGCAAGGAGGCCGTTTTCGGGACACTCATCCACTCCACTCTCAATTTCATCCACACCCCTTCCCTGGTTCCTCCGAACATCGAGCAGGCTCTGGATTATTTTTCCAAGGACTGGAACAGCGAGATCTTCGAAGACGAGCTGGAGGAAAGAGCCGCATTTTCGCTCGGCGTTTCCATGATCCAGAATTATTACAAGAAAAACAATCCGGGGGATTTCAACATAGTGGATTTGGAGAGCCGGTTCCAGATCGAAATCGAGAGCCATGTGGTTTCCGGAATAATCGACCGCATCGACAAGACCGAAGACGGTTATGAGATCATCGATTACAAGACGACCAAAAAAATGCCTTCGCAGGAGAAAGTTGACAACGATCTCCAGCTCTCCGTGTATCTCAACGCATTCCTCGCGCGCTATCCGAAAGAAGCCGGAAATCTGGATAAGATAACCGTGAGCCTCTATTACCTCAAGCATGGGGTGAAATTGAGCTCGAAAAGGACCAAGGAGCAGTTAGAGCAGACCAATAAGCTTTTTTTGGAAGTCATCCAGGAAATCGAAAAAAGCACCTTTCCTCCGAACGTGAACCCGCTTTGCGATTGGTGCGGATTCCAAAAAATCTGCCCGGCCTGGAGGCACAAGTTCAAGGAGGAGAGAAAGATCGATACCGAAGAAATCAACGAGGCGATCGACGAATATATCGATACGAAAAACGAGATCTCGCAGAAAAAATTGAAAATGTCCAAGTTACAGGAAAAGATCGAACAATACATGAACCAGGAGGGCGTGGAAAGGGTTTTCGGTGAGAAAGGGATCATCGCCCAGACGCTTCGAAAAACATACAAATACGACGACAAGATGATACGCGACATTTTGGAGCCTTTGGATAAGTGGGAGGAAGTCCTTAAGATAGACGGCATCGCGCTCAAGGGCGTCATGCCATCCCTTTCGCCATCGGCCAGGAAAGATATCGAGGCGGCCAAGGTCTTGGACAAGGAATCCAAAGGCCTTACCGTGAAAAAGAAATAGCGGTTCTTTGAATCCAAACACTCACACCTAGAAGAAAGGAGTCGGCAAGATGCGGAAGGAATTCAGTATCATGCAGTTTTGGGGCAAGGCCAGGAAGCGTTGTTTCATAATTTGCCTGGTGACCCTGGTCATCGTCTGTGCAGGCAAGGATTTTCTCAACTTCAAACATGACAATCTCATCGCCGCTGTCGCCATAGTCCCTTTCATTTTGCTTATCTTCGGGCCGGTACCCGAAAAGAAAAGATCGAGGCGTTCCGGCTTCGAATCCGATTTCAACGAATGAAATCTGTGATGTTATTTTTGCAAAAGGAGGACGTTTCACTAAACGTCCTTTTTTCTCGGTTATATTTTCAGATATTTTTCCCAACAGAGGTACAGCTCCTTGGTGGCCTGGAGGTCGCCGACGTTATAGCGCGCGATTTCCAGATATTTCTTTTCCTTGAAAAGTTTTCCAACGTCATCCCCTGTCACTCCTTCGCCCTTGGGGCTTTTGATACCGAAAGCGCGCGACCAAAGATGGAGGTTCCCTTTTTTCCTGACCGTGCCATAGAAAGTGAGTTGGTCCAAAAGGTCTATATGTCTCGCGTCCCTTTGGTGCATCCCGACATACCTTTTTCCGACCAAATTCTTGGTCGGCTGAATCCCGTGGATCGCGCTTCGGATCATTAGGAAAGGCACGTCGAAAGCTCTTCCATTGAAGCTTATGAACTCTTCATAAATTTCCACGAGCTTCCAAAATCTTTCCAGCATTTCTTTTTCGTCCATAGGTTTGAATTTCACCCCGCCTTCTTCGAATTCCTCGGCACTTGCGTCCGGAGCCTGGAAATATACCGCGCCCCTTTCTTTTTCCACGTCATAAACCCCGATAGCGACTATTTCTCCGGTAAGCGGTGAGAAACCCAAGCCGCCCTTGAGGTCGGACAGCGCCTTATCATATTCCGATTTAGTATCAGATTCTTTCTTGATCCAACGCGTCAAAACCTCCCTGGTGGTTTCGTCCAAGGTCTCGAAGTCCTCCCCTATGGTTTCGATGTCGAATACGAGCTTTTTCATGCTCTAATTGTAGCATTGCCCATGCCCAATTAAAATGTTGACTTATTTTTAAATGCATGTCATAATCATGCTTCAGTTGTTTCACAATTTCGATAACCCACTTGAGCCATAGGAGGTTGTGCCATGATAAAGAGGACCAGCCGCGTCAGTTTGCGCAGAAGGAGACATTTTGAGAAAAACATTGAAAAGTGCCAATGGGAGTTGCGCAAAAGCCTGCAGGAAACGCAGGACAAGATATCAGATCTCTCCCACGAGATGCTGACCCCCACGGTCATAGCAGGCTTGCAAATCAAAAGCATCCTGGAAGGAAAGACGGGCTTCGTGGACGAGAGCGTGAGAACGGTATTGAAAAGTACGCGCCAGCATCTCAAGTATGCGGAATGCGTGGCGTCGCAGACCCTGACGGCGGAAAAATTGCGGTGCATGAAATTGCCCCAAAAGGAGCTGTACGACATACGTCTCCATATCATCGACTTCGCCCTGGCCATGTATGAAGAGCAGTTGGAAAAAAGGAACATCGGCCTCGACAGTTCCATGGGTTCCATTCCGCCGAATACCCTGTTTGTTAAACCGCATAATTATTCTTCGGTGATGAAAGTCATCATGAATTTCATCATCAATTCGATCAAATATGCGGGCAAGGGCTGTTCGATCGCTTTCGGCTACAGGCTTGAAAGCCGCGGATGCGTTCTCACCGCCTACAACAGCGGCAAACCAATTCCCAAAAAAATCGAAGATACGATTTTTGAAAAGTTCGTCCGCGGAAAAAAAGACGGCAGTGGCTCGGGTTTCGGACTGTACAGTTCGCGCAAGAGGGTCGAGAATATGGGCGGCAAGATGTGGCTCGAAGCTGACAACGAAGGCCACCCGATCTTCATGATCCTATTGCCCATCAATAAGGCAGGGATTATCGGTTGAAAGAGCAGAACCTGACCCGGAACAACGCGTTTCCGGGTCTTTTTTTATTGATGGTAAATTCACAGAACGCTTGATAATAAAACCCCGCTGACAATATCGATTGTCAGCGGGGCATTGTCGTGGGTACTCCTCCCTCATTTGCGGGAAAATTTCAAAAGTGCCATTTCCAGTGTTTCGTCGGTAGGTTGGCTTACGAAAATCAGATATTTCAATTCCTCCAACTCTATTCCCTGTTGGCTCATGAGATCCTCAAGCTTTTTCTCCGGTTTCTCCCAAAAACAGATCCTGTCGTTGAGGGTCCATGTGAATATGGAACAGTTTTCCTCTACCAGGTAGGTCTTGTTGAAAACATCATCTTCGTCCAAAAGGCAAATTACCTCTTTTTTCTCAAGGAGCGTAATCTTCCTCACTCCTTGTCCCTTTTCTCTTAACCGTATGACTTCCCGAGAGGAATTCTCCCAGGTCCTGGTATTCAAAGCGTGCTCCCGATAAGCCAGGATATCCACAAAGGATTTGAGCCTGGTTTTCTCGTACGGGAAGCTCAGCAGCGATCTTATTTCAGCCGGTTCGGAGGGTCTTTTCTGCAGGTGCATGATCGGGTCTTCAGGATCCGTCGGGACCGGATTTTTCTGTCCGTTCCTGACGGGAACCGCCGTCTTCTCGGTTTTCGGCGGAGCCTTCATTTCCCTCGCGGGCTCGAGATCCTCTTCCGCTTCAACCACGGCCTGCGGAGCAGGTCCTTCCTCCGCTTCCGGTGGCGGAGCAGGAGTGTCCTCCTTGACAGGATCCTCCGGTTTTTCCGGCGCGGCCACGACGTCCGCTTCCTGCGGAGGAGGGACTCCTTCTTCGGTTTTTCCCGCCTCTTCGATATGCAAGATTAAACCCAGCACGTCGTCCCCGAACTTCCTCACGGATTCTTCCAAGGCCGCCGGAATTTTCCTTTTGTCCACCATTTCATTGAATAGCCCCAGTAGCATGAAACAAAATTCCGAAGGCAACTTCTCGCCTTCCGCCAATTCATTGACCCATCCCAAAACGTCCTCGAGGTCAGCATACAGCTTGTGCGACTTTTTCAGGATTTCCGTAGCTCCGTTTGCCATGGCGGTGCCTCCTTATGAGTATGGGAAATGGAAAGTTTATGTGAAATAACTAGCGAAAAGGTAGCAGGAAAAGCCTTTTTAGTCAATAAAACAAAAAAAGCCGCCCGGGAGCCAGAAGGCAAAAAAATCTCCCGGGCGGAAAGTTGGAAAATTCGGCGCTGCGAAATTCCTTGTTAATTATAGCACATAAAACCTGGTTTTCTATAACCTAGATTATGACCGTTCCCTCGAATTTCTCCCCCTCCAGATATTTTTCCAGATTTTCCAGGTTCTTGCCGTTCATGATCGCAACTTCCATTTTCTCCTCGTCAGCGAGTTTGGAGGCGACCGGATCGAACGGGACGTTGGCTCCTGGATCCCACTTGTCCCCCACTATCTTTCGAAATTCGTTCCATTTTATTTCTTCGATTTTCTTCGCATCCGGATTGGTCCTGGGATCCGAGTCACACACATGGTCGATGTTCGAGAGGTTGGCGATTTTCTTGGCGCCGAACTGCTTGCCGATGAGCACCGCGATGAAATCGGTCGAGTTTCCAGGTTTGTATCCGGCGGCGACCAGGATCGATTCCTTGGCCTTGAGGAATCCTTCCAGGTCATAGGGATTTTTGTTGATGGTCGGGTGCGCGTGCTTTCGAAAAACGGTCCTGATGAAATGCGCGTTCATCCTGGTGGCGTGAAGTCCCAACCAGTCCTTGTCCTCGTTTTCTATGGAATCTATCTTGGCTCCAGCCTCGATATATTTTCGAGCCAGCTTCCCTCCGCCCGTCACTATGATGAACCTTTTCCCTTTTTTAATCTGCTTCTCAATAAGCTCTTTGAATGATTTTACAAATTCCCAATCGATCTCCTCCGGAACGATGAGTGATCCTCCCAACGAGATGACGAACAAGTTTTCTTTTTCCATTTGATATTTTTTATTTCTTACACTTTCGTTAATTTACCATCTAATTGTTCAATGGGCAATTCTTAATATCTCTTCCAACGCGACCGGCAGCTGCCGATCCTCGATATGCTCCGCTCCCGGAAGGATTATTATTTTCGCGCCCAGTCTTGAAAACATTTCCTTATTCTTCTCAAATCCTCCAAACGGATCGTTGTCTGAAATTATCAACACATGATTTTTTGTCGCATCTTTCACTTTTTCCAAATCGATCGGGGTTTCAGTCCATTCCCTGGCGATTTCAATTTCCTCTTCGGGAAGGTTTTCCAAGACGAACCATCCGGCAAGATAGAGCGCTCCTCCCGTCTTACCTCCTGTTTTTTCTAAATAGCGCATGATTGCCTGGCATCCGATACTATGTCCGACAAAGAAAGTATTCTCATCGACGCTCCCGACTAGCTTCGAAAGATGCGGAACCCATTCTCTTATTTTCGGTTCTTCCGTGTTCGGCATCTGCGGCGCGATCACTTCGAAATTATTCTTCTCAAGTTTGCTTTTGAGCCAAGGCAAACATCCGCCTTCCGGCGATCCGCCCCAACCATGGATGATGAATACTCGTTTTTTCATAATTTTCAAAAATATTTTTATATCAATCTGAAATCCTTCTTGATCCACTCCGGGAAATCCCCATTTAGGATCTCGTCGAAAGAAAGCCATTTGAAAGCGCTATGTTCCCAACTGAGTTTCACCTCCCCGCTTTTGTAATCGACCAAAAACGTGATTCCGACCAATTGGGTGTTTTCATTTTTCATAAAGCTCCAAGTGCGGACCGGACGCACTATGTCTACCTCCAAATTGGACTCCTCCATCACTTCGCGCAAAAGTCCCTCTTCGATCTTTTCACCGAATTCGATTTTACCGCCTGGAAAATCAGCCCCGCCGGCTTCATATGAATCCGTCTCGCTTCTTTGGAGAATGAGAAATTTCTCACCTTTTCTGACGATAGCTTTGGCAGCTACGAGAAACCGCCTCTCGCCTTGCAAGTTATTCACCGCTTCTCTTTTTTTAAGAAAATCAAACATGGATCAATAAGGGGTTAAATTATTTATTTATCAATTACATTTGCTCTCCGTCCTTCCTTGCCTGAGCGCTTCGTCGGCGTTTGTAAAACACACGAGATTTTTCGGCTTTATTTGCTTGGCCCAGGAACAGTTCGGGGCATAGAATTTGGTGGAATTCTTGCTTCCCACATAGGCGCATTTTCCCGTGCCTGCGGTTTGGGTCTTGATAGGCTCCGTTTCGGTCATTGTAGTATCTTTTTGCTCGGCGGAAACCCCTTCTGGGGCCCCAGGAGCCCCGTTTTCGACAGTTTCCACCGCCAGAGGTGCGGACACCTGTTTTTCGATAACCAAAGGCTTCTGCTGCCATTTTTGGCCTTGGAGAACCCCGATTTCGAAAGAAATGGCCGAAATAAGCAAAAATCCGATTACGAGGACTATTTTCATTTCATATTTAAGGAAAAAATCTTTGGTTTTAGAAAAAGTCTTTTTCATGGGTGCTGTGCCCCCGTGAGCGCGGAGCGCTTTTACGGGATTGACATAAAAGGATTATTTGTTATAATTTGAAAAGCTGTTTTTTGGACAAGGACTTGCGGTTATGGACGCGATTTTTTCTTCGAAAAAAGCTTATTTATTTTTACTTACCATTATAACGCTGAAAAAATATGGCACATCGTAAAGCTGGTGGATCTACCCAACTCGGACGTGATTCGATCTCGAAACGTCTCGGAGTGAAAATATTCGGAAATCAGAAAGTAGCGGCCGGCAATATCATTATAAGGCAAAGGGGCACGAAATTCCACCCCGGAGTCAACGTGATGAAAGGCGGAGACGACACCTTGCTCGCGCTTACCGGAGGATACGTGAACTTCTCGACCAAGCAGGTCAGGGATTTCACCGGGAAATTGGTAAAAAGGAGATTCGTGAGTGTGGTCAAGGAAATCACCAAAAAAGCCGTAAAAAAAACCGCCACAGTCAAGAAGGCTGTCAAAAAAGCCACCCCTAAGAAAAAGGCCGTTGCCAAAAAATAACATCGACATCTTTTATAAAAAACAGTCCCGCCAGGGGCTGTTTTTTTATTGCAAGAATAAGCTCATTTGTGGTGTATTATAATGATTTTCAAACTTTATTCGTTTCCACAGGCTGCCGCAGATCAGCATTCCGGCCGCTTTTCCCGAAATCCTATTGACTTGACAAAAATGGATTTCGGGTGTATAATGGAAACATAGTTGAATATCAGTCCTTTGAAAAAGGCGTTCCGTGCAGGGATTGCCTTTTTCTGCTTATTATGGCCATTTCTGGGGAGAATATGGCTAATCGGCGGAAGAAACGGAGGTTTTTATGGCAACAGCGAATGCAGGAGTATCACTGGTAAATCTTTTTTTTGGAAAAAGCAGGAAAGCTACCAAAAGGCAGATAGTGGGCATGTTTTATATATTAGACTATGTCCACAGGAACCCCGCTCAGGCACTGAACACGCCTTACGAGCAATTTCTGGATCCCGCAGTGATCCGAGAGCTAAAGGAACAATGATTTCCGCCATCAGAAACTCCCCAACTAAAAGACCCGCTCGTTCGGAACTTCGAACATGTGCGGGTCTTTTTCTGTGCAAAGTGAGTTCTTTTTGTGCAATTGCCCACCTAATATGTTATTATTTTGAGTTGATTCGCAATTCTGCCAAGTTCATCCGAAGAAGCATTCCAATTTTCGGGATTTAACTTTATCGTTTCGGCAATATCTTGTAGGCCCATCCATTCCACTTTTTGCACTTCCCCGTCATTGAATGCTATGTCTTCGATTTCACCTGTAAAATTGTAATAATTTTCATAGATGAATTCCCTATTGGCTCCCCCGTCGTATTTACGAACTTCTCCTTTTAACAAATTTTCAGTTTCCAAAATAATGCCGGTCTCGTCCTTGATCTCATTTTTTATTGTTGCTTCTATACTTTCGCCGGACGGAACATGGCCACCAAATCTGGGGTCCCAACAATTAGGTTTCAAATCCTTAAATGGCGATCGGAGGTGAACCATCAATTCTATTTCCTTATCCAGCTTTCGGTAGAAATAAACATGAATGACGCGATGCCAAAATCCTTGTGAGTGGGCGACGCTTCTAAGTGCTGTTTCTCCCGTCGGATCATTGTTTTCATCGACTATATCGAAATATTCTTCTGCCATATTATTCTTTTTGTTTCTGAACTTCCTTCAGTTTAATTTCGGTATTTAGTGAAGAACTTTCCTTTCTTACTTTGGCCGCTTTGATGAATTCGAAAAATAGCGGGTGTGAGCTCAGGGGTGTGGATTTGAATTCAGGATGGAACTGCGAAGCCAAGAAGAACGGATGGACGGATTTCGGAAGTTCGGCGATTTCCATAAGTCTTCCGTCTTTGGATTTTCCGGAAAAGACCAGGCCGGCTTTTTCGATCTTCTGGATATATTTCGGGTTCACTTCCCATCGGTGTCTGTGTCGCTCCGAAATCTTCGCCTTGCCATATGCCTTATAAGCCACCGTTCCTTTCGCCAGGAAAGCGTCATAGGCGCCGAGCCTCATCGAAGCTCCGTAGTTTTTGTCTTCCAATTTCTTTTTTTGCTCGGGCATGATATCAATGACCGGGTTTTTGGTCTTGCGGTCGATCTCGGTCGTATTCGCGTCCTTGAGTCCCAAGACGTTTCTGGCATATTCGACCACTACCAATTGCATCCCGTAGCAAAGCCCAAAATAGGGGATCTTATTTTCCCGGCAAAATTGGATGGCCTTGATCTTGCCTTCGATTCCCCTGGATCCGAACCCTCCTGGTACCAATACCGCATCATATTCCAGAAGAGACTCCACTTTGTGTGGCTCTTTTTCATATGCCTCACTGTTGAGCCAGTCTATCTGCGGTTTCACACCGTTCTTATAGCAGGCGTGCTTGATCGCTTCGATAACGCTGATATACGAGTCTCCCAGGGCGAAATCCCCGGTACCGAAATACTTCCCGACTATTCCTATCCTGACTTTTTCTTTCGCGGATTTTATGCTTTCGACGAGGTTATACCATTGATGGAGATCGGCCTTCTTGGTTTTCAGGCGGAGCTTCTTGAGTATGATCTTGCTCAAGTCGTCGCGTTCAAAATTAAGCGGGATTTCATAAACAGTTTCCGCATCAGGAGCGCTGATGACGCACTCTTCCGGTACGTTGCAAAAGAGGGAAATTTTTTCTTTGCGTTTTTGATCTACCGGCACTTCGCTCCTGGCCACTATGATGTCCGGTTGGATTCCGGCGCCGTTGACGGTGCGCACCGCGTGCTGGGTCGGCTTGGTCTTCATCTCCCCGATCTTGTTGGGCATCGGCAGGTAGCTCACCATGACCGTCATTACGTCTTCAGGATGCTTGAGTTTGAGGAGACGGATGGCCTCCAAAAAAAGGATGTTCTCATATTCTCCGACCGTCCCTCCGATTTCGATAATGGTGATGTCTGACTTGGCTTTTTCGGACGCTTTTTTGATGCGGTCGATGACTTCAAGCGGGATATGCGGCACAACTTGCACGCACCTGCCTTCGTATTCAAGGTTGCGCTCCTTGTGGATGACTGCATCGTACACGCTCCCAGTCGTCATATAATTCTCCCCGGGCAAGGTGATTTCCATGAAGCGCTCATAATTCCCCATGTCCTGGTCCGTCTCCAATCCGCTGTCAAGAACGAAAGTCTCTCCATGCTCGGTGGGATTCATCGTTCCGGCGTCGACGTTGATATACGGATCTATCTTGAGAGCGGTAATGCTATATCCGCGCGCTTTCAAAATCGCCCCTATCGACGAGGTCGTTATCCCTTTCCCCACTCCGCTCATCACTCCCCCCATGACGAAGATGTACTTTCGGTTCTCCATAATTTTGCTGATATGCTAATTATTTATAGACAAAGAGCCGCCTTTTTTGCGACCCCCTCCCTATTGAAACTTAAAATTGCATTTTCGAAAAACTTACTGCGCTTCGACGTCCACGAAAACCTTGGCGGTGATTCCGAATTCGAAAAAAACCTTGGCCTCGCCCCTGCCCAATTCTTTCATCGGCTCGAAACCGATGTTTTTATCCGAAATATCAAAACCGTCATTTTTCAGGGCTGCGGATATGTCCTTGGCCGTAACCGATCCGAAGAGCTTACCGTCTTTGGCCTTAACCTTCAAGATGATCGCTTTGCCATCCAAAGAAGAAGCGATTTTTCTCACAGCATCCCTTTTTTGCTCCAATTCCTGTTTCTGTTTCATTTCCGACTGCTTCGCTTTCTCGACTGCGGCAGGAGTGGCTGCGGCCGCCAAGCCTTTCGCCAACAAGAAATTGCGGGCGTATCCGTCGGACACGTCTTTGATTTCGCCTTTTTTCCCGATTTTTTTCACGTCCTGCAGAAGTATTATTTTCATAGTTTTTCCCTTGCCGGTTTATCGCTTTAGGCATTATACACCCCTGTTCGTAATTTATCAAATAATTACCTTTTCCGGTGCCTCCTTTCGGTGAATACGTATAAAAAAAGGGCTTGCGAAGCTATGGCTTTCAGGATATCCGGATCATCGAAGGAATGCGAGGAGTTTTTCTTTTTTATAGTCAGGATCGAAATCAGCCCATGGATGTCTTCCGGGGAAATCGTCACGATATATTCGTCCGTCTCGAAATATTTCCTGCTCTTGTCCAGGCAATCGACCACGGGGAGGTCGAATTTGACGCTCCTTTTGCTTTTTATCTCAAGGAGGGTTTCGCAGGACGGAATTTTGACGAAGCGGATGGAATATTCGTCCGCCTTAGTCAGGATCTTGATGGCGGCCATGATGTATTCGAAAACCTCCTTCTCTTTGGCGAGCGTCATTTTGGACCAAGTGGGAAGCCCGAGCGAAATGTTTTTAAATATCTCGAGCTTGCGGTTTATTTCGCCGATGTAGGAATAGGAGCTCGTGAGGTCCTTGGACATGCGATTGGCGTCCCTTTGCGCTTTCGTTTTTTCTTGCCGGTCGGCGTTGAGCTGCCCTTCCTTTATGAGATAAAAAATAAAACCTGCTCCTCCGAGCAGGAATATGAGCAGTTCTTCGGCAGTTTCCTGCCCAACCCCGAAAAGACTCCCTTTGACTATGTCAGGGACGAAAACCATGGTCACGAAGATGATCAAATAGAGCCAATACACTTGTTTTTCCAAATCAAGTTAAATTAACATCTCGGAATTTCCGCTCGGAAGCCCTTCCTTCTGTTCTTACTTCCCATGCCTGCCGTTTCTTGCAATTTCGCCTATCATGGACCCTATGTGCTTGAGCTGCTGCTGTATCTCCTCTATTTCGCTTTCCGCGCGCTTGTCCGTATAAAGGTCCATGCTGGCCTTTCTTCTGTCCTTTTCCGCGGTCCTGTTCTGACTCATCAGGATTATCGGCGCCGTATAGGCTGCCTGGAAACTGAGCGCGAGATTAAGCAGGATGAACGGATACGGATCCCAATGGTAAATCCAGGCCACGACGTTCAGTATGATCCAGATCATGAGAATCACCGATTGGGTGATGATGAAAGTCCAGCTTCCGACGATGCTGGCGATCTTGTCGGCGGCTTTTTGGCCGAGGGTCATTTTTTCCGGAATCATTTTTAGTGTTTCGAAAAGATGGGTGCCCCCTCGCATCCACTATCGATAATATTTTTTATTTATTTTTTGACAGATAGGTTACTCGACATCAAGGGCGTCATTCTTGCATTTGAGGTATTCCCGCAGTTTCTTGCCCGTCTCAGGATGTTTAAGGGCCATGTGGATCGTGGCTTTGACGAAATTGAATTTGTCTCCCGTATCCAACCACTCCCCCTCCAAAATCTTCCCATATATCGGCCTGTCGTTTTCCAGCATGAGATCGAAAGCGTCCGCCAAGCGAATTTCTCCGGATTTTCCATGTTGCATGTTTTTCAAAACGTCGAATACTTCCGGCGTTATCACATATTTTCCGACGGCGACGAAGTTCGACGGAGCCTCTTCCGGTTTCGGCTTTTC
>LCPX01000010.1 GCA_001003855.1 Candidatus Moranbacteria bacterium GW2011_GWE1_49_15
AGTTTATCATCCATAAATCAAAGATTCAAGGAAATTTAAAAGGCTCAACGTTTGACGATGAGCCTTCTTCCCGTTGCGGATCGTGGTCCGTCGGGAATTGGTTATGCCTGTCTGCCTTTGTGGGCAGACTCGGCTTTTTATGGAAGAAGTTTGTTGATGATAGCCATTCTGCCGATCAAGCCGTCATTGCAGCTATGATCGCTGTATCCCTTTTCGTAAAGAATCGCTTCAATGATCCTTTTCTCGAGCAGAAGAACCTCCGCGCTGTTCCTATGCTTGCCAAGTTTCTGACAAGCGCTGAGGACTTTATCTTCAGCCCTTTGTTTTCTTTTTTGCTGATCACCAGGAATGACAGAAAATTTCTGAAGGGCGTTGTTAAGTTCCGTTCTCAATCTCCCTTCCCTGACTCTTCCCATTTCATTAAGGACCGCTTTTTCAACGAGTTGTCTTTCGCCAAGACTTCCCAGGCCAAGCATAACCGCTACCGTCATGACATCCTCCGTCCTCTTGAGAGTGATTTATTCAATACACCTCGATGAATTTCTCTCCGGTCAATTCACATATCCTTCGTTGCTTTTCCGTTATGAGATCCCTGTATAAAGTCTGATCCCCACCTTCGCCTTTTGCGATAGCCTCGTCCAATTCAACCCTTAGCGCGGCTATCTCTTCCTTTAATCTGGCCACTTCTCCAGCTCGTTGATCGCATCGCATCGTATTTCCCATAGTCTGCATGCCTTCCTCCTTTCTCTTAACGATTTATTTGACTGAATGCCACCCTTCTTAACGATTGAGCCCTGCCCAACAAAACGTTTTTCAGTGCCTGATCTTTTAAACCACTGCTGATATTTTCAAGCTCGCCGGCCTCCTGGAGAAATTTTTTCCTTTTCCATTCGGGCATCCGCATAATATCAACCTCCTCCTTTTCATTTTTCATTTTTTAAAAAACAAAATCCCGGCCTTTCCGCCGGGGTCCTTTTTCATAAATCTTTTCTGGAAACTTTTATGAAATACTACCCGACGAAAATCCACCCATGCAAATGAGCACGAGAATCACGAGGATGAATTTTGTTGAATAGTTCTTCATAGGCACAATATACAAAATTTCCAAAGAAATGTCAAATAAAAAAACCGGCTTTTGACGGCCGGTTCTTATTATTCCCTTGACCTGAAACCTATTCGAGCATTCCGTCCAAGTTCACGTCGTAAAGCATCGCCTCCTGGATTGAACGGTATTTGACGATTTCGCTCTCGTCGAACCAGATTTTGATTTCCCTCTCGGCCTCCTCGGGTTTGTCGGAGCAATGGATAAGGTTCCTGACGGCCCTTCCGTCAAGTCCGGCCAAATCATATGAATCCAAGGTTAGGTCTCCGCGGATAGTTCCGACGTCCGACGTCATAGGTTCGGTTCCGCCCACAAGCTTGGTCACGATTCCCACAGCCTGGTTTCCTTCGATAACTATCGCCAAAACCGGTCCGCTTGTCATGAAAGTCACCAGTTGCCCGATGATGTCGCGCCCGTATTCGATAGGTTCCTTTTCAAGTTTTCCACCCCTGTCCTCGATCTGTTTGGCGATCTTGGCTCCTTTCTCCGCGAACCATTTCTCGTCCTTGTTGTAGTGCGACCAACATTGTTCGGCTTTCGGCACTAGGAATTTCATTGCGGTGAATTTCAAACCGGTCCTCTCGATGCGGTTGATAATCTCACCGATCATCGCGCGCTGGATACCGTCCGGCTTGATGATCACAAATGTCCTTTCTTTTTTCGGATGTTGTTCCATAACCGTTTGCATAAACCCCCACACCTACAGATGGTGTCGCGGGCTTTTCATTTTTTAACATATTATTTGCACCACATTATACCACCTTACCCTATTGAAGCTAATTATAGGTGTGGGGGTAAATCAAGAGCGGCTTGGCCGCTTGGGTTCTTTGGTATTCTAGCAAAAAGCGCGAATTAGGCAAATGATTGCCAAATCGGAGACAGTCTGCTATAAAAAATATGATTTATCGAAATCACACAAAGGAGGATTGGGATATGATGAAAGACTTCCCGCTAAAACCGTTTCTTTTGGAGTTGGACCCGAATGGAACCACCATCTGGGCCCACAATGCCAACGCCTGCCTGAGGTTCAATCTCAGCCTGGTTCCTGGCCAGGGATCGATCGCTTTCCAAAGTGAAAAAACTGAAAAGTTATGCGAGCAGTCCATCGAAAAGATTATGGTGGAACTCAGGGGACAAATCGCGCCGATTCCCTGCGCCATAAGCGGGCGAGTGGACACGACGAAGCTCCTTATCGTGCCTTCCGAAATCCGCATTCCATGACGAATGCCTTTCCGAAAAAAAGACCCTGGTCAACGGCCAGGGTTTTAATTTTGGAGCACGCACTTCCTTTCGAGACCAAGGCAATCGTAAACGATGTCCCCAGTCTCATACGTTTTTAATATTTTCGCCCCCGCCTTTCCCAATCTTTCTAAAACTTCAGGGGCCGGATGACCATAGGAATTTTTTCTGCCGACTGAAATTATGGCGTCCCGAGGCGATACCTTCTCGAGCAACTTTTCCCCGGTGGAATATTTGGAACCGTGGTGCCCCACTTTCAAGACGTCTGCGGAAAGGTCGACGCCTTTTCGTAAAATTTCATCTTCCATTTCCGAAGTCAGATCCCCCGTCAGCAAAAATTCCGTCTCTTCGAATTTCAAAATGGAAACGATACTAGAACCGTTCGTATCTTTCGAATCCGCAGCAACGGAAGAAAACGGATAAATGATTTCCATTTCAGAACCGCTTGGAAAAATCAATTTCACTCCGCTTTTTCCCTCGACGACATCGCTTCCTTCTTTGGCTATGAAATCCTCCAGCGCCTTGAAGGTTTGCGAGTCGCTTTCGGCATTTGTCTTGATAACCTTCCTGACTTCATAACTCTTGAAAATATCCGCGAACCCTCCGATATGGTCCTGATCGGGATGCGTCATCAACACCGTTTCGATTTTCCGGTCCCAAAAAGGAATATGTTTTCCGAGTTTTTCCAAAAGGACTTGTCCGCTTTTTCCGCTGTCAATCAAAAGTTGGGTCCCTCCCTGTGAAATCAAGATCGCGTCGCCTTGGCCCACGTCGAAAAATACGACCTTCATATCGCGGCTTCTCGAGAAAGATATGATGCAAGCTAAAATAAAAGCCAACGCCAAAAGCGCCAAGAGCATGCCGTAAATTAATTTTTTGTGTTGCATATCTTACGGTAATTTCTAATTTCCAATTTTTAATTTTGAATGAATTTCTGATGTTTCAATTTTTCAAACATTAAATCATTAGGGTTTTACCCGAAATTCAAAATTGCGCTTTCTTTTCAAAGAATATACTATTCCGCCCAAAATCACGTAATACGCGCCGACCGCCATTGGGCCGAAATTCTCAACCGTCCTGCTCGCCCAGGAAAATCCGGAAAGGAAATTTATCGTTTCTATCTCATAGTATAACGGAAGGTAGGCCAGCCAGGCAAAGACATTGAACGCGGGAGGGAGGATTGTTCCGAAAACCGCCGCGAGAAATGAAAGTAACATCGAGAAAGGAATTATCGGCAGGACCAGGACGTTGGCCAAAAGCGAAACAAGTGAAACCGTCTGGAAATTATGCATTATTATCGGGAGCACGAAAACCTGGGCACAAATGGAAAGGAAGATGATTTCCGAAATTCCCAACGGATTGAATTTTCGAAGCGAAATTCTTTCAGCCCAAGGAGAGAGCAGAACGATTCCCAGCGTAGCCAAGAAAGAAAGCTGGAAGCCGATATCATGACGAAGAAGCATGGGATTCAAAAGAAGCATGACTACTCCGGCGAAAATTATGGCATTGAGTGAATTGGAAAGCCTGCCGTTTTTCATAGCCCAAATCAAAACCGTTCCCATCACCCCGGCCCGCACCGCGGACGCCGGAAAACCGATCATGGCCACGAACAGAAATATTCCGAAAATCGCCACCCAAAGGGCTTGCTTCCTCCAGAGTCCCAGAAAAATTCCGAGCAAAACCAAATACTCCGCGATGATCGTGACGTTATATCCCGAGACCGCCACGATATGCGTCATACCCGTCCTGGAAAACGCGTCCCGGACGGACTCGGACATCGCGCCGCTTCCCCCGAACAGCATCCCGCTGGCCAGCGCCGCCTCCGGCTGGGGAATGGCAACCGCGATATTTTGATCCAGCTTGTTTTTTATTTTCAAAATTGCCGAATAAAGAAAATTATTTTCTCCCTCACCCACCTTTTCGATTTTAGCCTTGTCGCAAATGTATAAAATATCATCCTTGGCCAAATACATGCGGTAATCGAAACCGTCTTCCATATTCTCCGGGATTTTCAAAACGCACCCCACGTTTATTTCATAGCCATAAGAATATTCGGGATAAAGCCCGGTGCTTATCAAAACTTTTTCTTTTTCACTTTCCAAATGTGCGATGATTTTCTGATAATTATCCTTCTTCTCCGGTTCCTTAACGACGACCGCGCTGCCCTCGATATTTTTTCCGTCCAAAAATATGTTTTCCATTTTTTCCAAATCCCTGTCCAGAATCCAACCTCCAAAAACGAAAGCGAGTATGAAAAAAGCGGCCAAGGCCGCAATTTTGTTTTTCCAAAAAATAGTCAGGAGGGAAATCGAAATTATCACGCCAGACAAGAGCAAGACGGACGACATCTCAAAAAACGACCGCGCGCCGATCCCGGCAATGAAGCTTATCGAGAACCAAAAGAATATTTGGGACTTGGACATGGCTTAATTATATCCCTTGTCCAGACCTTCTTCAACGGCTCACGCCGTGTGAGCCGTTGAAAATCAGCCGATATCCACCATTTTGGTCTTAGCGGATTTTCCTCCCACGATATTTATGGAAGATTTGGAAACGCCGAAGTGGTCCGCGAGGACTTTGGTCAGCATTTTGTTCGCCTCCCCGTCAACAGGTGGCGCGGTGATCTTCACTTTGTATTCCCCATCGGAAATCTTGACAACTTCGTTTCTCGAAGACCGCGGGGAGACCCTGACGTAAATTCTCATGTTCAAATTCAATTAATCCTGTTTCTAAATCCGTCGATGATGCTGTTATCCACCCCGTCAGGAAACAGGTCCTCTTTCGGATTATGTTCTCCCGCCACGCCATAAACCACTTTTCCGATTTTTCCGAAAAACTTTTCCAAAAAGTTTTTCTGCGGTTCGGCTATCCAAAGTTTATACTCTCCTTCTTCCCTCACGAAGGCGAATATTTTCCCGTCGGTGATATCCTCGTTTTTTTCCACGAAATCTACGGCGAAAGTCGCTCCGACCAGGACCATAGCAAACAAAGAAAATGAAATAACCGCCCATCCCTTCAAAAATTTCCTCATCTAATTCACGTTAAAATTTAGCGCCTTACCTTCATTACGCCGAAATTTCCCGAAATCTTTCCCGCTATCTTCTCCAAGTCGATCGGCTTCACATCCCTTTTACCTTTCAGTTTAGGGTCGATGACTTTCAAATCGCGGAATTCCTGCAGGTAATAGGCCTTGGCGCCTTTGATCCATTTGGCTATTTCGTCGAAATCCTTCTCCTCATGGATTCCCGGCACGACGGTCGTGCGGAATTCATAATCGATCCCGCTGTTCATGATCATATACACGCTGAGTTTGATCCTCTCCATATCGGCGCTGACCCCCACGGTTTTGGAATATTTTTTCGGGCTATTTTTGATGTCCATCGCGATGAAGTCCACCAGTTTTTCCTTGATCACCTTGCGCAGCACGTCCGGCCTGGTCCCGTTGGAATCCAATTTCACCAAAAATCCCATCGCTTTCACCTTCTTGATAAAATTGATGATGTCCGGCTGTATCGTCGGCTCCCCTCCGGTTATGCAAACCCCTTCCAACTTCCCTTTTCTTTTTTCCAAAAATTTGAAAAACTCCGCCTCCATATCATTAAGTTCCGGGAACTGGTCGGCCAGAACAAGCTCCGGATTGTGGCAGAACGGGCAACGGAAAGAGCAACCCACGGTAAAAACGGTCGTGGCTATCTTGCCTGGATAATCTATAAGCGTAAGTTTTTGATATCCTCCTAATCTCATATGCTTTATGTCATTAGTAATATTGGTCATTGACAGTAAGACAAGTCATCGGTCACTTGTTATTGGCCGCGGGTTTCTGGAAAACAGTTTATTAGAAAACGGAAAGTCGTTCAAGAGAAAAGAAAATGGAAAAAAGATTTTCTGATTTCTAATTTCTATTTTCCTAAACCAATTTCTTTTTTCCAATTAACCAATTTCCAAAATAACCCGTCTTTAATCACAGGAGCGACCAAGCTTCCGCCCAGTCGCTCCCCTATCTTTTGCTCCCTACCAATTCAATCTAACAAGTAGCGCAGGCGGCCTGCTCGACCACATATTCCCTCCTGTCTCCGAATTCGCGCTGTTTTCCTTTGTTCCACTGTTTGACCGGGCGGATGTATCCCACGACCCTCGAATAGACTTCGGTCGCTTGGAAATTCCTCAAAATCGGATCTGCCTGGTGGCAAGCTTTGCATTTCACATAAACTTCCGCTCCGACCTTATATGGCATGTATTCCTCGTTCTTCGCCAAGGTCTTCTTGCAATCATGGCATGTATATTGTTCCATACTGTTTCTTTTTTTAATTTTTATTTTTCCTGTCTCCGAAGAGGGCGCTAGCTTCCCTCTTTCAAAAACCCATATATATCAAACGCCCGGAGGCGGTGATGGTTTGCTTATTTCTTCTTCACGGCCACTTTCGCTTTCACTTTTTCCGGTTTCTCTTCGCAGACGACGAATTCCTTCCTGTCATTGAATTCGGTCCTTTTTCCCTTGTTCCATTGTTCTACCGGGCGGATGTAGCCCACGACTCTGGAGTAAACTTCCGTCTTTTGCTCAACCACGCACTTCGGACAGGAATGGAATTCTCCGGCTATATATCCATGGACCGGGCAGATACTGAAAGTCGGCGTGAGCGTGAAATATGGCAAGGCGTAGTTTTCCGCGATCTTCCTGACCAAATTCTTCACCCCTTCGATGTCCCACATCCTTTCCCCCAAGAATCCGTGGAGCACGGTCCCTCCGGTGTATTTCGTCTGCAATCCATCCTGAAGGTCCAAAGCCTCAAAGATGTCTTCCGTGAAATATACCGGGAGCTGAGAAGAGTTGGTGTAATAAGGATCGGCGTTCTGCCCCTTCACCGCTTCGTCGTTGGCGAACACGATATCCTTATATCTTTCCTGATCGATCCTGGCCAATCTGTAGGCCGTGCCTTCGGCCGGGGTGGCTTCCAGGTTGTAAAGGTTGCCAGTTTCTTCCTGATACCCTGTGATCCTTTCCCTCATGTGCACCAGCACTTCCTGCGAGAATTTCTGCCCTTCTTCGGTCGTGATGTCTTTTCCGATAAGGTTCAACAAAGCTTCATTGAGTCCGACAAGTCCGATTGTGGAGAAATGGTTCGCCCAATACTGTCCACGTCTCATTTTGATCGCGTCCAAATAGAACTTCGTGTATGGATACAATCCCTTCTCGGTCAGACCTTCGACCAGCTTCCTTTTCGTTTCCAAGCTGTCCTTGGCCAGATCCATCAGATAATTCAGTTCCTTGAAGAATTCCTTCTTGTTCTTCGCCTTGTACCCGAGTCTCGGCATGTTTATCGTCACCACTCCGACCGAACCGGTCAACGGGTTGGCTCCGAAAAGACCTCCCCCTCTTTTGTGAAGTTCGCGGTTGTCGAGCCGCAAACGGCAGCACATACTCCTGGCATCGTCCGGATCCATATCGGAATTCACGAAGTTCGCGAAATATGGGATTCCGTATTTGGCGGTCATCTCCCAAATAGGATTGAATTTCTGATCGTCCCAATTGAAATCCTTACCGATGTTGTAGGTAGGGATCGGAAAAGTGAAAATCCTGCCGTTCGCATCACCTTCAGACATCACTTCCGCGAAAGCCTTGTTGATCATGTTCATTTCTTCCTGGAATTCGCCATACTTCTCGGCGCGGGGAACTCCTCCAACTATGACCGCCTCATTGGCGAGGTTTTTCGGGCAGGCCACGTCCATGGTTATGTTGGAAAACGGAGTCTGGAATCCGACGCGGGTCGAGACGTTCATATTAAAAACGAACGATTGGATTTCCTGTTTCACCTGATTGAAGGAAAGCTTGTCGAACCTGACGAGCGGAGCCAAAAGGGTGTCGAAATTCGAGAAGGCCTGGGCTCCGGCGACTTCCCCCTGGAGCGTATAAATGAAGTTCACCATCTGTCCCAAAGCGGATCCGAAATGCTTGGCCGGTTTGCAGGAAACCTTTCCGGAAACTCCGGTGAATCCTCGGCGAAGCAGGTCTTGCAAATCCCATCCGCAGCAATAGGCGGCAACCAGCTGGAGGTCATGGATGTGGAAATCCCCCCCTTCATGAGATTCGCGGATATCTTTCGTATAAACGCGGTTCATCCAATATTTGGAACTGACTATGGAGGAGATGTAATTGTTGAGTCCTTGGAGGGAATAAGCCATATTGGCATTCTCTTTCACCTTCCAGTCGATTTCCTGGATATACTTGTCGACGAGGCTCACCGCCTCATCCAAAGATTTTTCGGTTTCGCGGATTTTCCTGTGCTGTTCACGGTAAAGGATATAAGACTTGGCTGTTTCTTCGAAATCCAGAACCATCAAAACTTTTTCAACCGCGTCCTGGATATCCTCGATTCCGGGGATATGCCCCTTTTCCTTCCCCTTGCCGAGCATCTGCGCTACCTTGTCAGCCACGAGCTTGGCTTCCTTGGCGGAACCTTCCCCGGTGGTAGCGAAAGCCTTGGTGATGGCTATTTCTATTTTCTTCTGGTTGAAAGGCACGACTCTCCCGCTTCTTTTGACGACCTTCCTTATTACATTGGCTGGTTTCTTTTTAGCCGGCTTGTTTTCTTTCTTAGCCACGACCTTCTTCGCCTTAACAGCTTTCGTTTTCGCCGCCTTGACCGCGACCGCCTTTTTTACGCCTGCAGCTTTCGCTTTCTGTGTCTTTTTCGCCTTCGTTTGTTTTTTCATAGCTTTGTACCCCCGGAATTTTAGTGTTGATTAATTTCGACTTATTTAAATTTGTTTGGTAGCGAACGGCTCTTATACCTTTTCCAGCTCCAGATTTTCCATTTCTTTCTTGAAGCTCTCCACGCTCTTGAAAGATTTGTACACACTGGCGAATCTTATATAGGCCACTTCGTCCAACTCCCTCAATTTCTCCAGAACCATTTTTCCGATTTCCTTGCTCTTGATCTCACTGGACTCGCGGGCCTGGATCTCATATTCGATGTCGCCTATAGCCTTCTGGATCCGTTCCTCGCTCACCGGCCTCTTCTCCAAAGCTTTGCGCAGTCCCGCCGCAATCTTCCTTTTGTCATATTCCTGCTTGGCGCCGTCGCGCTTGAGGACTGTGAGCTTCATTATTTCCATTTCTTCGTAGGTACTGAACCGGGATTGGCATTTCTCACATTCGCGCCTGCGCCGGATCGCCCTGCCGTCGTTGGTATCTCGGGAATCGACGACTTTCGTGTCGCCATGCCCGCAAAAAGGACAAACCATAAATTAATTCATTAAACATTAAAGCGATAAACGTTGGGCATTTTTTCACATTCCAACGTTCTTTTTGTTTTTATGCTCTAGTGCTTTTCGTTTTTATAAAGTTACTTGACAACATTTGTATTTTGATACTCTTGATTTTCGTGTTTTAGTAAGATTTTTACTCTTTTACACTATATCTTGTGTACCGTGAGTACATTATACCACAAGACAAATACAGTGCAAATGGTCGCAGCCAAGCCAAAAAATGGAGTTATCCACACCGCAAAAAGAATTACTTACGGCAATTCTTCACGCTGCACGGCATCATCATTGGCATTAAAAAACCCAGGATTTCTCCTGGGTTTTGCCGTAAGTCATGAAATAAAAACAGCAAGCCAACTTACGGAGCCGTGCCCCGTGGTGATCTGCCAGCTGGCGGAGAATTTTACGGGGCCACTTCCCTCCAATCTCCAGCGCCCATGCCTGAGCAACTGTTGGTCGTGCAGGAATTGCTGCAAACCGAAGGGCAATTCCCATTATCAAACCCGCCATCACATTGCTCACCTGGCTCCACTATGCCGTTTCCACAGAATGTCGGGGGAGGAGTAAGCATGCATAAATTACCACTTTGCTCGTAACCGGCATTGCACGTGTATTCACACTTGGTCGGCGCGGTGCATGAATCAACGACCGTCCTGGGCGCATCCGCCGTAAGACCGGTGTCGTCTCCCGCACAAAGGGAGGAGTTCACGGGAGCTTCCCCTGTGCATGCATACACCGGGCACGCCGCGACCGAACAGTTTTGATTAGTATATGTCCCACTCAAAACCCCGTTATTACAGGTTCTTGTCTGGGATACGCTGGCACAAGTCGAACCACAGACTACGGAACTCGCGCTATAAGCAGTTACCCATGCCCCATGCGCGATGGTCCCACCCCAAGGAAGCGCACAAGACGCATAACCGACGGTATATGGAATCGACACCGTTCCAAGTGCCGGACCCCAATAATCATACAAATCCCAATAAGCTCTGGCGGTCGCATTGTAATTACCGTCCGAAGCTGGGGCCACAAAAGACATCGTCGGAAAACCGACGGTCTGCTGCCCATAAACAAACACGCCGTATCCATATGACGGACCAGGTGACCACTTGGTGTTCGCCGTGCCATCAATAGGACCGATAATATTAGCACTGACCCAAGCATGCTTCACTCCTGAGGGCGGATCCGTATTGAAAACTGACGACGTGATATTTACCTGTTCTCCGGGATTATAAAACGACTTATTCAGATTGATAGTGTAAAGCAAACTACCGTAAGTGCCGTTGACATAAAAAGTCACCGCTTTTGCTTGACTGCCCGCGATTAAAACAAAACCCAAACCGATTACCAGTCCCACATAAATAGACAGGTGGTTGATTCTCTTTTTCTTAAAATAAGCGACTGCTAAAGTCACGCAGAAAATCAAAATGAAAAATGCAGCAAATATATTGCGAGGAGCGGATAATTTCCCATTCTTATTATTTGCAGTATCAACCAAGGAACCGGGACCTTGGCTCTCCTTTGCCTCCTTAATTCCACCCTTGCTTTCAAACTGGAATTTTTTGGAATCAAGGACACTTCCATCAGCCGCAACCAGGGTGGCCGTGATATTCGGATCAACGCAATCACTTCTGATATCGACGCCTATGTCCGCATTGTTTTTTCCGAGAAGGTTCCTGACTTTATCGGAACATTCCGCTCCCTTGGAATCAGTTATCAATATTTCTCCGAAAATATCTATTTGGGGGACGCTGCCAGCCTCAACCATCTTCTTGAAAATCTGTTCCGGCTCAAGTTCTTCCTCGCCGTTATCCATGGATGGGAAAAATCTCATCCAAAAAAGAGACGCTTTCGCCTTTTCTCCCTGGGCGTAATAATCTTTGTCCACCCTAACATTCTGTATGGCTGCGAGCTTCCCCTTCACCGAATAAACAAAACGGCCCTTATTGGAAACCTCAATGCCGTCTCTTTCCAGCCCGACAATCACCTGATACATCCCCGCAACATCTTTCACCGGAAGGGCGAAATCGACATTCTTTTTTTCTCCGGCACCTAGAATTATTTTTTTTCCGATTCCATCGCCGACAGCTTCACCCAAAGAACTGCCCGCATACGTAGAAAAATTAGGGACTAATTCCACCGCGAAATCGAAATTATTGACCACATCGCAACTTACAAACAAAGGTTCTTTTTCGTCTACCTCGATGCTCCGCTCCAGCTTTCTGCCGGCCGTCATCCCTTCTTTTTTCAGACGGCATGAGGAATTCACCATTTCAACGAAATCATTTTTTCCTTCAAGATCAACTTCTCCGACCGAACTCATGGCCAGAGACAAACCGGCGGAATTTTTAGCTACCAGCCAAAGATCGTACCTTCCATTCAAGTATGCGGGTGCCACATACTCCACTTCTTTTCTTATCATTTCGCCCTCCCCCAAGGAAAGCTTTTCCGAAAAAACGTACTCGTCGATCAACTCCTGTCCGCCATCAAACTTTTTGACAAGATCGATAGCATACCTCACATCAGATTGATTCTTTTCCTTATTGTAAAAATCAAACGCTATCTTGAGATCATTTTTTTCCTGAGAGACTATCTGGGAATTATAAATCTCCACCGTCGCCACTACTTCGGTCTCGACCCGAGCTTCAGGCGCCGCATTCTCCTGCGCAAGAACATCGGAAAAGAAAAGCAACGACAAGACGGTTAACATGCTGACTATGGTAGTTTTTGTTTTTGTCTGCATTTTTTTTGAAAGATATTTTTTACCTTGAAATTATACCACGGAACGATGAAAGCATGGAAACATATTATCATTTCAACATTAAAACAAAAAATCTTTGTCATTCCGGGCTTGATACTGAATCTCAATCCTAAAATGCCATCTTCGTTAAATATAAGATCATGAAACATGTTCAGGATGACCACTTGCATAAAACAAAATCCCAGCCGCTAAGACTGGGATTCCTATTTCCTATTTCCTAATTCCTAACTCCTAATTCCTGTTCTACTTCTCCATCTTCCTCCTGATGAAAGCCGGGATTTCCAGTTCGTCCTCTTCCTCGACTTCCTTCTGCTCGGCCCTCTGATGGGAAAGGGGTTTGGGTTGGATTTTTTCTTCGATGATCATCTTGGTTTCCAGTTTTTTCGAAGGGAACGTCACCCTTTCCCTTATCACCGGTACGTCCACCAATTCCACTTCTTTTTCTTTCTCCCTTTCTTCCTCCCTCTTCCTTTCCTCTTCCCTCTTCTTTTCTTCCTCCCTCTCTTTCTCCTCGACGGTGGCGGTCCTGTTGATCGTGACCCTGTTGATCAACGGGTTTTCCCTCACCTTTTCCGCGTCGAATCCGGTGGCGACCACGGTGATGTGGATCTCGCCTTTTTTCACCTGGTCGTCGACGACCGCTCCGAAGATCACCTTGGCGTTAGGGTCAATGCTTTCGGTGATTATATTGGCGGCCTCGTTTATTTCCAGCATAGTGAGGTCACTCGAACCGGAAATATTGAAGAGTACGCCCTTGGCCCCGTCCACGGAAAGTTCCAAGAGGGGGCTGTTGATGGCGGCCTTGGCGGCTTCGGAAGCCCTGTTATCCCCACTGGACACGCCGATTCCCATAAGGGCCGATCCGCTGTCATGCATGATCGCGCGCACATCGGCGAAGTCGACGTTTACTATTCCCGGCTTGGTGATCAAATCGGAAATTCCCTGCACACCTTGTCTTAGAACGTCGTCGACGATCCTGAAAGCGTTTATAAGAGTGGTTTTTCTGTCGATAATCGAAAGCAATTTGTCGTTCGGGATAGTGATCAAAGTGTCCACACGGTCCTTGAGGTTGGCCAGCGCTTCTTCTCCGATCTGTCTCCTTTGCGCCCCTTCGAAGGCGAACGGCTTGGTCACGACGGCCACGGTCAAAGCTCCAAGCTCCTTGGCGGTCTCAGCCACGACCGGCGCGGCGCCGCTTCCGGTTCCTCCTCCGAGCCCGCAAGTGACGAAAACCATGTCGGCACCCTTGAGGACTTCCTGGATTTCATCCCTGTTTTCCTCGGCGGCCTGCCTACCGATTTCCGGATTCATCCCGGCCCCCAATCCCTTGGTGAGATTTTTTCCGATGTGCACTTTCTCCTGGGCTTTCGAATGATGCAGCGCCTGGGCGTCGGTGTTTATGGCGACGAATTCAACTCCCTTGATCTTGGAGTCTATCATCCTGCTTATCGCGTTGTTACCAGACCCGCCAACTCCGACAACTTTTATTCTTGCAAATGTTTCGATGTCTGGTTTTATCTCCGCCATAATTTTTCGATAAATCTATTGATCTTGGGACCAACGATCGCTTATTTATGTAAATTATCCCTCTTGTATTTTTGCCAACTTAAAGCCCACAAAGCCCGCTTAGTATCTAAATCTACCATACTCGAGCTAGTTGTGTCAAGAATTTGTTTTTTGTTTGTTTTTTGTTTGTTTGAGCCACAAAAACCTATTTTGGGCGGTTTTTATGGCAGAAATTTTCCTATCCAATCTTTCACCCTTCCGACCGTATATCCCGTTCCTTTTGAAAGATTATCCAGAACTTTTATTCCACTCGTAACACCTCCCGAAAAGTTCGCCTGATCATCTCCCCATAAAAGGAGTCCTGCGGCCGTCGCGAACGATGGATCGTCAACCTTGTCCAATACTCCGGTGAATCCTCCAGGGTAACCTATCTGGATCGGAAGCCTGAGAATCTCTTTCGCAAGATCGATAATTTCCGGCAATTTCGCCCCTCCTCCGACCAGCACCGCCCCGGCAGGCAAAAGCCCCGCCTTCCCTATCTTCTTCAACTCCGCCTGGACTATCTCGAAGATTTCAACCAGTCTCGCCTCGATTATCTCAGTCACATGGTATCGCGACACGGTTCCGTCTTCTTGCGAATCGAATTTGGAAATATCGATTTCTTCTTTCTGATTGACACCCCTCGTCAAAGACGTTCCGTATTCAAGCTTCACGCGCTCCGCCACGTCGATGGAAGTCCGCAAGCCTATAGCGATGTCATTGGTGATGTGTCCCGCTCCCACCGGCAAAATGGCCGTGTGCAAAATCTCCCCTTCTTCGAAAACCGCGATCGAGGTGGTTCCGCCCCCGATATTGACCAGGACCACTCCCAGTTCCTTCTGTTTCTTCGTCAAAACCGCCTTGGAACTAGCCAGGGGCTCCAAAGCGATATCTTCTATTTCGATTCCTGCTTGATAAAGACATTTGGTGAGGTTTTTCACGTGCGCCGCGCTGCTCTCAACCACGAGCGCCTCAACCTCGAGTCTCACCCCCCTCATCCCCAAAGGATTTTTTATGTCGTTTTGGTCGTCCAAACGGTACCTTTTCGGTATGATGTGTAAAATATCCTTGTTCATCGGCAAGGGAATGGCCTGGGCCTCGGTAATGACCCGGTTCACGTCATCTTCGACAACTTCCCCGTCGGCCCTGCCTATGGCGATCACGCCCTTGGAATCCTGCAAGGTTATTTCCGTTCCACCTATGCTGACATGGGCTTTCCTGATTTCCTCCCCCGACATCCTCTCAGCTATGCCGACGGATTCATTGACGGATTTGGCAGCTTCGTCTATATCGATAATCGCCCCCCTCCTAATACCGGAAGACGGAACTATTCCGACGCCGATAATTCGAAGAGCCTCTTCACCGCGCATTTCCTGCGCGATGACCGTGCGGACGTTCGAAGATCCTATATCTATTCCTGCTATAATATTGTTTCTTGACATAAAAAACTTCGGCTCAGCATCCGGGGTCTCCCTGTTGCCCCGTACGCTTCGCATCTTTTTCCCGGCACAACGTCAGGACCATCGCCTGGAAAATTACGCCTTTCTGAAATAAACGCGAACCAAGCGAATCCATCGCCCAGCCAAATTAACATTTAATATTTGTTTTTGTATATTTGCAAAACTACCTTTTCCCAATTATACACGAAAAACGTTTTCGGACAAAATGAAACCCCGGCGAAAACCGGGGTGGAAATCTAGAGGCCTAAAAGCTCCCTGATGTATGGATAAAAAATGATCACCCCGACGAGCGCCGCGACGAACGAAGATATCAGGACGACCGCCGCCATGATGTCCTTTATCAATCTGGCATAAGGATGCACCTTGGGTTTGAGCATGTCCACCACCCTCTCGACGACGGTGTTGGCGAGTTCGGTTATGAGTACCCCGGCCACCATCAAAATCAACACGACCGCTTCCCAATTCTTGACTTTGAAAACCAAAATGAGGACCAGCACCAAAAAACCGAAAAGCAATTCTATCTGAAAATTCCTTTCCCTTTTGGCCGCATAAGCCAATCCGTCGATCGCATGCGAAAAACTTCTTGCGATTTTTCTTATATTCTCTACCATCTTTCTTTTTTAAATATTTTTTATTTTTTTATCCGTGAGCCGCCTGGCCGTTTCTTCCTGCTTGGAGAACATCTCCTTTCCGTGGGAAAAATCCAGCAGATGCAATATGCCATGGGAAAAAATATAAGCCAGCTCGAACTCGAACGAAACCTCCTGTTCCTTGGCGGACCTTGTTATGTACTGCGGGCAAAGTATTATCTCGCCCAGAAAAACGTCCTTATCCTCATTATTGCACAGATCTTCCGAATCCGCATATTCGCAAAAAGAAAGGACATCAGTAGGTCGGTCTTTTTCCCTGTATCGCTTGTTGAGTCCAGCTATCTCCCCTTCGGAAACCAAGGCGACGCTGATGGAAACGTCCTTGCCGGCAAGGCACACCCTTCCGCTATCGGAAAGGGTTTCGCGGGCCACTTTCTCGAAAAAACCATCCTCGACCGCGAACTGCGTCAAGTTGTTTATTTCAAGGATCGGTTTGCTCGAAGGCATATCGGGAATACTCATTTGATTTTCCCAAGTTCAGCTTTGACCGCTTTGGAAACGGCATTGCCGTCGGCTTTTCCCTTGAGCTGTCCCATCGCCTGCCCCATGACTTTCCCGAAATCGGCGGCGGAAATTTCTCCCATCTTGGCAACGATTTCCCTGACGGCCTTTTCCACTTCTTCCTGACTGAGCTGCTCAGGAAGATAGACCGAAATGATGGCCATTTCCTGCTTCTCCTTTTCGGCCAAATCGGGCCTGCTACCCTTTTCGAATTGAGTGACGCTGTCTTGCCTCTGCTTCATCGCGCGCGAAAGAACCTCAAGGACTTCCTCCTCGCTGAGACCTTCCTCCCTTTTCTTTTTTTCTATTTCCGAATTCTTTATAGCACTATCAAGAAGGCGAAGCACGTCTCGTTTCGCTGCATCGCCTTCTTTCATAGCTGCCTTAAGATCGGAAAGTATTTTTTCTCTTAAAGACATAGATAATGACAATTTTAGATTATCTGCCGCCCATTTTGCGCTTGATGTTGCGCAGGGCCTCGTCGTCGAATTTTCCAAGCTTCTTCAATTTGTCAATTTCCTTTCGGATTTTGACTTTATACAAAGCTTCCTGACGTTTTTCAGTCTTGCTTTTCTCTTCATTCCTAAAACGCGTCCTTCTGGCTCTCACCAAAACTCCGCTCTGCTGGATCCTTCTGGAAAATCTTCGGATCAGACTTTCAGCCGTTTCCCTGTTCTTCTTTTTTACCTCTATCATATAGTACCTCCTTTCATTTATGTAGCCCTAGGCCTTATTGGCTGGGGTTTATATAATCTACCACATTATCAATTTATTTCAAGCCCCCGGGGGTTTCAGTCCCTCATCCCTCTAAACCGGCCTTATTTCCTCAAAAAGTCTCGCGCCGCCCAAAAGGTGCAGATGGATATGCGCGACTTCCTGTCCGCCGTTCTCACCCGTGCGGAAAAGCAGTTTATATCCACCCTCCGCGATGCCGAGTTCCTTGGCCAATTCCTTGGCCCTGAAAATCATTTTGCCAACAAGAGCGCTGTCCTCCTCTGTGACATCGTTTATCGAAGAGATATGCTTTTTGGGAATCAGCAGGACATGCACCGGGACGATAGGTTTGATGTCGCGAAACGCCACCAAGTCGAAATCCTCGAAAAGGATCTCGGCCGGAATTTCCTTTCTTGCGATTTTACAGAAGATACAATCTTCCATGGCGGTTTTTAGAAAAGATTATTGGAAACTATGACGTTGTTCTTAAGGATCTTCTTCACGGCGTTCACCAATTTTGCGTGCGAAACCGTTTCCTGCGTCCCACTGACCATGTCTTTCATTATCGCCGTCTCGTCCAATGCCTCCTTTTGTCCGACTATCAAAGTTATCTCCACTCCGAGCCTGTCGGCCACACGAAGCTGGGATTTCAAACTTCCTCTTCCGAAACTTTCCGCGACGAAAATTCCGTTCTTCTGGAGCTCGGCGAAAAGACGGAGGCTCTTTTTCTTCGCAAGGTCACCCAGCTGGGCCAAGAAAACCTTGGGTTTGGGTTCCACATACGTCTTGGCTTTGACTCTTTTCATCTCGCCCACCAACCTGTCCAATCCCAATCCGAATCCGATGGCGGGAGTGTGTTCACCGCCCAAAGTCTCAACCAGATAATCATATCTCCCTCCTCCTCCCAGTGAATGCTTCTTGCCTTCCTCATCTCCGGACCAGATCTCGAAAACGGTTTTGGAGTAATAGCTCAAACCCCTGACCAATCTCGGGTTTATCACATATGGAAGATCGAGTTCGTCGAGATATTCCAGCAGATTCTTGAAGTGCACATGGCATTCCCCGCAAAGATGGTCCACCGACTGTGGAGCGTTCGAAGAAACCTGCATGCATTTGTCCTCCTTGCAATCCAAAACTCGCAACGGATTAGTTTCCATCCTCTTTTTACAGTTCTGGCAAAGCTTCTGCTTTTTGGATTCCAAATAAGCGACCAAAAGATCCTGATATTCGTTCCTGCATTTCGGACATCCGATGCTGTTGACTTGGAATTGGACGTTCTTGATTCCGAGACTCGTCACGACCCTGTGTGCCAATTGGATCACCTGGGCGTCCAAAATAGCGTCCTGCTCCCCGAAAATATCGAAATTAGCCTGCCAGTGCTCCCTATATCTTCCTTCCTGCGGTCTGTCATAGCGATAAACCGGACCCATGGAAAAAAGCTTCACCGGCTTGGGCAAAACGTTCATCCCATGCTGGGAATAAGCCCGGCAAAGTCCGGCCGTAAACTCAGGACGAAGAGCCACCTTGTCCCCTCCCCTGGTGGTGAAAGTGTACATTTCCTTGTCGACGATATCGGTTCCCTCCCCGATGGA
>LCPX01000011.1:0-3666 GCA_001003855.1 Candidatus Moranbacteria bacterium GW2011_GWE1_49_15
TATTTTTTGCTCCTATGAGCTTTGATCCTGTCGGCTTCCTTGAGGAATTGCTTCCTGAGCCTCACGCTCTCGGGCGTTACTTCCAGATATTCGTCCTCGTTCATGGTTTCCAAACCTCTCTCGATGGAAAGTTCGAAAGGAGGCGTGAGTTGGATAGCGTCGTCCGTACCGGAAGCGCGCATGTTCGTGAGCTGCTTTCCTTTGATAGGATTCACCGACATCTCTTCGCCCTTGGAAACGTTACCGATGACCATTCCCTCATAAACCTCGGTAGCCGGAGCGATATAAAGTACGCCCCTTTCCTGAAGGTTGGCCAGGGAGAACCCGAGCGCTTTTCCAGCGACCATGGAAATCATGGATCCCACCGAACGCCTCTTGATGTCCCCGACATACGGCCTGAATCCGATCACGCGCGAGGAGAAAATCCCTTCTCCCTTGGTGTCCACCACGAATTGTCCGCGGAATCCCAAAATTCCCCTGGTCGGGACTTCGAACAAGAGCCTGGTCTGGCTCCCATGCACCTGCATGTCGACCATCACTCCCTTCCTCTTTCCCATGCTTTCGATGACCGATCCGGCAAGCTCGCTCGGCACGTCGATGGTCGCTTCCTCGAATGGCTCGGATTTCACCCCGTCGATATCCTTGATGATGACCTGCGGCTGGGAAACCTGGATCTCGAATCCTTCGCGGCGCATGTTTTCCAAAAGGACCGCGATATGTAATTCCCCTCTTCCGTACACCGTGTAGTATTCAGCCGAGGAAGAAAAATCGATCTTGAGTCCCACGTTCACTTCCAATTCCTTTTCCAATCTTTCGCGGATCTGCTTGTTGGTCACGAATTTACCTTCGCGTCCGGCGAATGGAGAATCGTTTACCATGAAACGAAGCGAGATCGTAGGTTCGTCGATAGTGATGGCCGGAAGGGATTCCTGCGATTCGTCTTCGCAGATGGTCTCACCGATATCTATCTTGGGGAATCCCGCCACCATGACGATGTCTCCGGCGTAAGCCTCCTGCACCTCTTCGCGGACGGTTCCCTTGAAAGTATAAAGTTTGGTTACGCGCGATTTCTCGACCGTACCGTCCATTTTTTTCAAAATATAAGTTTGTCCCATTCTGATCGTTCCCTCATGGATCCTTCCGACTGCCAATCTTCCCAAGAAATTGTCATATCCCAAATTGAAAGGCTGCATACGCAAAGCGACCTCTTTATCGGCCTTGGCAGGCTTCACTTTCAGAAGGATCATGTCCAAAAGAGGTTCCAGGTTGTCGGACTCGTCGGAAAGATGTTCCTTGGCGATTCCCGCCCTTCCGATCGCGTACATGGTCGTGAAATCCAACTGTTCGTCGTCCGCTCCGAGGTCCAAGAAAAGTTCGTATACCTGCTCCTGAACCAAGTCCGGGTTGGCCGCCGGTTTATCGATCTTATTGATGACCACGATGGGCTTGAGTCCCAATTCCAAAGATTTTTTGAGCACGAACCTGGTCTGAGGCATAGGCCCTTCCTGCGCGTCCACGATGAGAAGCACGCTGTCTATGGAACGCAAAACGCGTTCGACTTCGGATCCGAAGTCGGCGTGTCCCGGCGTGTCCACGATGTTTATTTTCGTGTCGCGGTAATTGACCGACGTGTTCTTGGCGTAAATCGTTATTCCTCGCTCCTTTTCAAGCGCGTTGTTGTCCATGGACGTCGTTTCGTCGCTGACCATTCCGGTCTGGCGCATGATCGCGTCCGTAAGAGTCGTTTTTCCATGGTCCACATGGGCGATGATGGCTATGTTCCTGATTTCCATAATTATTTTTGAAAAATTAAAAGTCAAATAAAAAACCGCCGCGGGCGGCAAATGCTATCGGAAGCTATGTAAAAGTATAGCAGGAATGCAAAGGAAAGTCAACTCATCCGTTCCGCAGAGGGTTACGTATTGTGCCAAGTAATTAAATAGCCCCGGAGCGCAGCGCGATCCGGGGCAGATTTCTTTTCCAATCCAGGCTTCAGGCGGCCTGTCCGCGGAACTCATAGTTCCTGAATTTGTCGGCGGGCAGCTGGGCCTTATCGCCGTTTTCGACGACCAGGACAAGGGTGACGGGAATGCCCTCGTCATAAATGATCTTGTCGATCATGTAGGGAGGCTTTCCGTGCTCCTTGATGACTTTCGAATCATCGGTGGTGACCATGCCCTGGTACGAAAAACGTTCGTTCATGAATCATTTCCTCCTTTTCTGGGGTTAATTGCCCGCACCACCCCGGCGCGGACAGGAAAATATCACTTTTGAAACAACTCCTATAATAGGGAATGTTAGCACAAAAACAGTCCTTTGTCAACCAGCGCCAACAACCCGTTTGATTTTGATAACGAAAAAGGGTTCCCGCAAAAGCTTTGCGGGAACCCCCTGGAAACCTCAACTGACTTTTTGCTGCCTGTCCACTTTCATGGAAAACTGCAGACTGGCCAGCGAAAGTTCATTGTCTCCGGATTTTTCCACTCCCGGATTCAAAAGGAGGCTCCTGAAGCCGTTGGATTTCATGAATTCGACGATTTCGTCGGTACCCTTCGCCAGGACCGCGAAGCCTGAATCGCCTGTGGTTTTCACCATGAACTCCTCGGCCTGGGATCTGCTTTCGAAAGCCACCAATTTGTCGAAGCCGTGTAAAAGGACCATTCTCCTTTTTTCCGCCTTCCCTTTCCCCAAGGAATGGAAACACGTCCCCATGATGATGAAAAACTTCTTGTCAGTGATATCCACCACGCTCGCGACCGCTACCATATGAATACCTCCCTTCGGAAAAAGTATTGTCAAAATGCCGATCAAACCCATATCCATGGATTTGTCGGATATTAACATACAATCATGGTTTTGCAAATATTTCCAATCCGTGCCCCGGACCGGCTTTAAATAAAAAATGAAGGCGGGGCATTGCCTCTCGCCATAAAAAACTTACTCGATTCAAACCCTGACATTGAGGGCCTCCAATAGCATATCCATTTCCTTCGCGTAACTGTGATGCGTTTCCTTCGCTGTCAGGTAGTAACTCCGGTCGACCGAAATTTTTCCGCCTTCGACCGTTATAAAAACCCCTTCATATTTTTCAAAAACCGCCCTGAACCTTTCTTCGGCGCATTCCACGCACTCCCCGCCATGCTTCATGATGACGACTTTCCTGCCGAGCCTTTCAAACTCGAAAGAAATAAGGCAGGGTCCGTCAGGATTTCCTTCAGCGGGCAAAGACAAGCATCCGCAACATCCCACCATGACCGCTCACCGCCTTTCCTTTGTTAATGTGCTTGCCGATGGAAGATATTTTATACTGATAATACCCCTGGAAAAGGTCAATTATTGCGACTTTTCCGATTTACCTATATAATTCGGATATTATCGAATTCTGTTCTTTGACCCTGGCGACCGCTTCCTGCGCCGCGACAGAAAGGAGGAAATGGAAAAGGAAGATTGCTTTTAACCTTTTGCCCATGAAGGGAGGTCGTATTTGAGAAAAATACTGACAGCGTTTTTTTCAGTGGCTATCCTGTTGGCAATCGCGCTCCCCCCGCCGGCCCTCGCCCATCATGAGGTCATGGCGGATAAAGGCGCGGCCATCCAATCCCCGGCCATCGACGAACAAGGCAGCCTTCCGGACATCACCGCCGACATATCGGCTGCCTGCACCCG